>JAAERC010000560.1 GCA_024230695.1 Candidatus Zixiibacteriota bacterium | reverse complement strand
TGTAACACTTAGCGGATCAAAGGTATCTTCATAAAGATCCGGATATACATGATTCACAATTTCCATAGAATCATTATCTCCATAATGATACCAATCGCTCCAAACCGTATATTCTGATATTGCCAAAGCAACAATATATGTCGCAATTGGATAGTTGACCCGATAATTAAATTTCCGCAGAGTTGAAGTGCCCACAAATATTTCAATTTCATCTAAATTAACATTGGAGGCACATTAATATAGCTCCGGTACTATAACAGAAATATCGACCGAATCGGCCTTATCATCGGGACGATCTTTACATGGCCACCAATTTCGCGACTCATATGGTTCACTATTTGTATAGGCAACTTTTGTACCTTCCATACCATTCACCCAGGATTGTTGTATTCCAAAAGCCAATCCAACGCCATTCATTCGATAATCACCATCGTAATCATATCTATAGTTTTCAAAAAGTTCGCCATGATATCTGACCAAAAATGAAAAATTCTCCCCGGTATTATAGGGGCGGTCTAATTCAACTAATAGTTTATTGCTGACATGTTCGTAATTGAGTGGATCTGTTTCAATATATATTGAATCAACAACCAGATTGGTATCCCATATTGTATCCATATATATTTCGTTCGTAAATACTAAACTATCCAAAAAGTCCAATTCAATAAATGATAGACCGTCTATCATAGATTTCGCCGAAATTTTAACTGTTGCACTATCGACATACTCTCTTTCAATATCTATGGCTATTTCGATACTATAGTATTCCACATCATATTCGGTCTGATCATAAAATGAGGACCTGCTAATCGCCGATTTTTTTCTAGAACTATCTAACTGATTGGCTTTACCCATCGCCAGAATACTATGATTTTGAGATGCCGTCATTGTATCTGGATCGATACCTATAAAATATGACGGATCTGGCATATCATTGGAAAATATCGGTATTGAAAATAGAAGCAGTGTTACCAATATAAATATTATCATCATAATCACCTCCCGCGTTTTGAAATCTGGACAATCACTATACAGGCAATTTTATCTTAAATGCCGGTATATAACTCTTCATACATAGTCCATAGTCGAACCGATTATAAAATTGTCACAAAATATTCTTTGGCGGAGGATAATTTTAATTTAGTAATCTGAATTTATTCTAAATATAAATCCCAAAAAGCTTTTTACTTAATTACGACACAACCAAGCTCAGGTTCCGGGCCATCTTTATATTTGAAGTTTATTAAAAAAACTATATCAAGAATATCAATAATGCAGTCATTATTAGGGTCTGCCAAAAATGGAACTGTTGGCGTGGTTCCACCTTTGTATTTATAATTAATAAGAAAAAC
>JAAERC010000559.1 GCA_024230695.1 Candidatus Zixiibacteriota bacterium | reverse complement strand
AATCTCCTCTTTGTCCGATTGTATATAGCAATGGCGTTAGTAGTTTTGAATTGTTTTGGTTTTATCCAAATAAATTTAAAACAAGTGTGGGGAACAATACAATTATCCCCGAAAGGGGTGTTTACGGATCAACAAACGATCGCCAGACCTGTTTCTTTACACCAATCAATCTCACACCTCCTTATTATATAGAAAGTACAAATACTTTTATTAGAAATGAAGATATGTTTCCTGATTTGCCGGGTGATCAATTTACGCCAATTAGATTGGCGATAAAAGAAAAAGTATCCAATAATTATTTTGATGATCTCTGGTATGAATATGTCAGTTTGGAAGAGGATGCTGATTATTCCGGTGCAATAGTTGAGGGTGAAACAAATATCGCCATAAATGATTTATTTAATATTTATATTGCCCTTGAATGGCTACCAGGGACACCGACATCTCCTCTGATTGGAGTAAACAGTAGTCCCCCTTATTTTTATCAGACTGTCTGCCCAATGGATGATTCAAGTTTTCAGATGGTTTATACCAACGCCGGTGCAATGGTGGGAGCAAGTATTTTGAATTGGCATTCAGGTTCTACCGAAAAGGATAAAAATTCGAGTAATGATATTATAAATTATGAAGTGCTGTTTTCTGATGATAGTGCGGGTGTTTATACTGATGGCGAAGTAATAGCATCCGCGAGTTCAGATTCACTGACAGCCAGGTTTGAATTGTCAGAAAGTGGTTATGTCGCTGTTAAGGCCACAAACGGCCTGGATGAGTCATTTTCTGATGTCAGTTTTATTTATAGGGAAAAACTTCCACCAGTTTCCATTCAGCCGCATAGCCTGATTTTTGACAACCAGGATCAGATAAGCAATAATATGTTACTTGAGAACTTTGGAGAGAGTAATCTCGAATTGGCAATTAAATATGATACTTCGTTATTTATTTTATCAGATGAATTGATCAATCTTGAAACCGGGTTAAGTGCGGAAATCAATATTGGAGTCAGGGAGGATGTTGATTTTACTAGCAAAGTAAGCAGTTCAATTATTATTAAAACGGCTGGTGAGTATTATCCGCAAATTATTCATATTACTCTTTATGGAAATGAACCAACATCGGTAGAAGGCGGAGAAGTGTTATTGCCTGATGATTATATGATTAGCCAGCCGTATCCAAACCCATTTAATTCAACGGTCAGGTTTAATCTCTCTCAGGCTCATTCAGACTACATTCAAATGGACATTTATAATCTTGTTGGGCAAAAAGTATTTTCACAGATTACATTTTCCAGCCAACAGGAATCAATTAAATGGGATGGAACCGATTATTATGGGAGCAAAGTTGGCTCCGGATTATATTTTATACGCTTTTCATCAGAAAATAACTCAATAATCAGAAAAGCAGTATTATTAAAATAAAGCAACAAGCCCTATAAGCAATCAGGCGGTGGTTTATCTTTGTATAAGAAATCAATTAAATAGACAGCATCCAAAATATTAATTATCTCATCAATATTGGCATCTCCTTCAAAATAACATTCGGGTTCATCACCATTTTTATATATAAAATCTATAATATAGACTATATCTAAAATGTTATTTACATCGTCATTGTTAGCATCACCAGCATATTGACAGCAGTATGGATCGCATATATCGCCGATATCGTCATCATCCGCATCAGATTGATCAGGGTTAGATAATTCCATACAGTTATCGATGTCATCAGAATAGCCATCATCATCTGTATCGCCGGCTTCCAGAAAAACATCCCAGCTGTGTGAGTCTGATAATAGATTGGCGGGATCGTTGATTACAAATGGAGTCCCGTCTGATACTTCTACCGATATGGTATGGCTACCCCAGCCAAATTCATCTGATGTAATAATAAGAGATTCTGAATTTGCATCCGGTATTGGAACCATATCAAGATACCATTGAATATCAAGAGAATACCCAGTTGGTTGCAACGGGAAAATCTCAAATGTCTGAAAGTCATAGGCTGGTATAGTTATCTCATTAACGATCGGCGAGTATGATTCCAAAGGGGAGAGGAAGGAATATTCAGATATTACCAATTGCTCTGAGCAAACCGAACAGAAGGGAACGCCAAGCGATTGCATCTTACAGTTATTTTTTGGGCGATACCAGCCAGTGGGGCTATAGACAGCCCCTTCAAATAAGCCAATTACGGTATTATATTGGGAAGTCTCAGGTGTTGGAATCGGAGTTGATGTAAGGATCCATGGGTTCCATCTGATCAGTTCCCGGACTGTCTGAGCAGTTGTATTGGGTGCCTCGTAACTGCCCAGGTCATCATAATCATATTCATCAGCAAGCGAGCCGAAAGAATGGCCGATTTCATGAACAACAACTTCCGGGGCCATAACATGTGTTGATGATATTGCTACTGTTCCTCCCGAACCTCCAAATTCGGGATCATTTACCAAAAGGAAAATAATATCATAATCGGGCGTATAGGTTGATAAAAGACTCATCACTTTCCCGGTTCCCTGACTATATATGCCATTATAATTATTAGGAGGTATTGTAACCAATCGTGTTATACCATAAGTGTCATAAGTGCTATTAAAGTATGTATCTTTGAAAACACCAGAGACTGGATGATCGGATCCTGATTCATTGGAAGCAACAAAGATTGTATATGCATTATAGTAATTCTGATGACCAATGAATGGTTCAGTAGTGAATATATAATTTAGCATATCTAAAGCATCTGCTTCAAATCGTGATTGATGAGTTGACAAGTAACCATCACCGAGAAAGACAATGTTAAGTCGTTTGTCATTGGGACCATTATTCAATATTTGGTCAAGAACGGCTTGTGAGAAGGCGGTTGATGAGATTAGAACTGCCAATATTATAAATGCAAATAGTATAATAAATCTTTTACTCATTTTCGCCTCCAACTATTGAAGTGAGCGATACTGAACTGATCAATTTGTTTGACCTCTTGATAGAATCTGGATCTTCATCATAAGTAGTTCTGTAAAAGTTGATATGATCTATCAGCTCGCTATAGTTTACACGAATTGTAAATTCAGCAGATTCAAGATTTATAGTTTTGTTAAGTAGTTCGCCAGGTTTATTCGGGTTTTCATATTCTAACCTTTTGATTAAGGGATTATAAATATTTCCTGAAGAAAGAAGTTTGGAGTCTGCAGTAATGACTTCAAAGTATACTTCCTTTGTTGTAGTATTGAAACGGGGTTTTTTTAATTTGCCATCGACTGGAGTTGAACTGATCAATGAAATTGTATTCGAGTCCATTAGAAAGTGCAGAAAAACTATTTTGTTCTCTGCTCCTTTGGCTACAGAAAAAATTAATGAGATGAATAAAACTGAAGCCAAGAACCTGATTCTATATCTATTGTTTGACTTTCTCACTCTAACTCCTTGGTTTGTTAATCATTTTGCAAAATAAACGATTGTAATCATTCTATTATAAGTCCCTTGTTGCTTCCTACTTTAGAGACGATTCTTTGGGCAAAATCTGACAGAATTTCCCAAAATTCATTACGAAAGTAAAAAATGATAATATTTTGGTTTTTTTCTTTACAAATGAATAAAATATTCTATATTTGCGCCGAAATTGAAAGCTATGTTGATTTTATTTTGGAGGTTTTGACAAATGGCTATGAAAATTACCGACGAATGCACGGCATGCGATCTCTGTCTTCCCGAATGCCCGACCGAATCGATT
>JAAERC010000558.1 GCA_024230695.1 Candidatus Zixiibacteriota bacterium | reverse complement strand
GGCGGGAGTGTTAGTATTCGAATATAGCGACGCTCTTCCGGAAATGCCTCAATTGGGGAATATCGCATCTGATATGAATATAATTTACAATATCACAGATACCGAAATCAGAGTCTTGATTTATAGTTTTGATATTAATACGAAGATCAATGCCGGTCAGGGTGATTTATTAAATCTACCATTTGGCGGAGACGGTTCAATTCGATTGACAGATGCTCATTTTGCCGGATATTATGGTGAAATGCTAAAAACGGAATTTGCCAATAGTGCACTGCCGGGTAACTTTGTCCTGGCGCAGAACTATCCAAATCCGTTTAATCCGTCAACATCAATTGACCTGACGGTTCCAGTCGCATGTGATTGGGAAATTGAAATATTTAATACCGCCGGTCAGATAGTCAGAACGTTTGACGGCACAACTGAACCTGGTACCGTCTCTGTAATCTGGGATGGTTACAACCAGTATGGTCAGAGTGTGGCTAGTGGAATTTATTTCTACCGAGTCAATGCGGCTGACTTCTCCAAAACAAGGAAGATGATTCTACTTAAGTAGAGCCATTATTGAATAATTCAGTTTTATAATAGCCTATAGAAAGAGAGCCGGTTGATTTTATTGACCGGCTCTTATTATTTTTATTTGTGATATTTACTGCCAGAAATAATTGAAAAGCCACGGTATAATTGCTCCAATAATACCGGTCTGACGATTTGATGAGACATCGTTAAAGGGGAGAGGGATATTGTATCATGGCAAGATTTCAAGAATGAATCATCCAAACCATAAATGCCGCCAATTATAAAATCACAAGCGCCCAAACTTCTATTAGGTAAAATCGTCAGCCATTTTGAAAAATCATAAGAGTTATATAATTTCCCTTTGTCAGATAACGCGATTTGGTAGCGAGATTTTAATTTTGGTTTAATTAATTCAGCTTCGAGTTGACAAAGTTCTTTTTTAGATAGATTCTTGGAGAGTTTTTTTCCAGGAATATAATCAATGGTTAGAGAAGCATATTTTTTTAAAAGCTTCGAATAATGAAGGATTGCTTCCTCGACCCATTTATCTTTATTTTTTCCAATAGAGATGATATTGATTTTTTGCATCAGTCTGATTCGATTTTAAGATATAGGCGTCTGTTACGAGGTCCGTCGAATTCACAAAATAGGATACCCTGCCAGGTTCCCAAAAGTAGTCTTGAATCTGAAATGATCAACTGGAGGGTCGGTCCGAAAAGAGAAGATTTAATATGAGCATCGGAATTACCTTCACCATGATAATAATTATCCTGTTTTGGAATTTCCTTATTTAATTTATAAATGATATCTCGTTTTACATCGGGATCAGCGTTCTCATTGATGGTGATAGCGGCAGTTGTATGAGGAACATGAAGATGAACAATTCCATTAGTGATTTTAGAAGAGGTGACCGCTTCCTGAATCATACGGGTGATGTCTATTAGTTCTTCACGTTGATTTGTTTTGACTTTAAGCTCTTTAAGCATCAAAAAGTGCCTCAGCGTAATTATTGGCATCAAATGGTTCCAGATCTTCGATACTTTCGCCAATTCCAATAAAATCAACCGGAACCGAAAGTTCCTCGGCAATAGCAATCATAACACCGCCTTTTGCGGTTCCGTCAAGCTTAGATATTATAAGACTATCGCAACCAATGGCATCAACAAATATTTTGACCTGTGAAATAGCGTTTTGTCCGGTAGTTCCATCGATAACCAAACGCGAAAATATTTGCTCAGAAGGAATGACCTTTTCGGTCACTCTTCTAATCTTTTCGAGTTCTTTCATCAGATTGGTTTTTGTATGGAGTCGTCCGGCAGTGTCAATCAGCAGAATATCAATTCCACGCGATTTGGCGGCCACTGAGGCATCATAAGCAATAGAGGCGGGGTCAGCACCCTTCTGCGCCTTAACAAATTCCACACCTGATCTTTCGGCCCAAATACCAACCTGCTCAACAGCGGCGGCACGAAAAGTATCACATGCGGCTATCATCACTTTTTTGTTTTGTGATTTAAAATAGTGAGCAAGTTTTCCGACCGTTGTTGTTTTCCCTGTGCCATTGACGCCAGCGATCAGCCAAACGCTTGGCTTTTGATTATTATCCAAAGAAATTTCACGTCGATTAGATGAAAGTATCTTTGAAATTTCTTCTTTTAATATTTTTATAACCCCATCAGAATCGGTTATTTTGTTCTCAGACGCTTTATCCCTGAGATTGTCGAGTATTTTTTCTGTGGCTGAAACTCCAACATCGGCCTTCAGCAATATCTCTTCAATTTCATCAATCAGATCATCATCTAATTTGCGACCTTTAAGTAAGTTTCCGATTTTACCGAAAATCGTATCACGAGTCTTTGACAGTGAATCCTTAAGCTTCTTTATTGTAGAAAACATTTTGTTAGTCCTGATAAAAGTCTATATTTCAGATGAGTCTTCAGTTGATTTTATATTAACTTCTCCGACTAACCGTTTTTTTATACTTTCAGGAATATCTGAATACTTTTTCACCATACCATCACCGATAGTGTTATCAACCACGGCGCCATTTTCATCGGCATCAAAACGGACTGAGACTACTTTTGAGACTCCCGGGTTTTCCATCGTAATACCATAGAGAACATGAGCCGATTCCATACTAAGTTTGTTATGAGTGATGATAATAAACTGGGTTTCATCTGAGAAAGTCTTAATAAGTTTCAAAAAGCGTTTGATGTTGGCATCATCAAGTGGAGCATCAACTTCATCCAAAACGCAGAATGGGGAAGGCTTAGTCAAATAAATTGCGAACAATAATGAAATTGCCGTCAAGGCTCTTTCCCCGCCTGACATCTGCGCGATAGACAGCAATTTTTTCCCTCTTGGACGAGCGATAATCTCTATTGGCGATTCCAGCGGTTCATCGGGGTTAGTTAAGCGCACATCAGCTTCACCGCCAGTGAATAACTCCTCAAATACTTTCTTGAAATTACCACGAACTTCATTAAATGTATCGGCGAAAAGTTTTTTGGCGGTCGAATTAATCTTTGTTATAGTTGATTGCAGGGTCGTCTTGGCTGTAAGTAAATCTGAAAGTTGGGTCGATAAAAATTCGTGACGTTCACTAAATTCATCGTACTCTTCCAAAGCCAGAAGATTCACGGCGCCCATATTTCGAATAGATTCTTTAAGTTCCAACATCCTTTCCTGTCTTTTTTCCTCAGGAACATCTTGATTGGGAACCTCAACAGTTAATTCGTCAAAATTGATATCATTTTCATCCTGAAGATTGTCCATGATGTTTCTGATTTCGGCTTCAATCTCGGTGATTCGAATTTCGGTGTCATGTAATTGCGATCCAATGTCCTCGCGGTTTTGTCGGATACTTTTAACTTCTTTTTCGCGTTTATCAATTTCGAGTTGAATACTTTCCCGCTCTTCTCTGATTTTAGTTTGTTTTTCAGAAAGAGTAGTTCGGCTTTCAAAAGTAATTTTTAATTCCTTTTCAAGAATAAATATCTTTTCATTGGAGTTCTTAGATTCGTCTTCAGCTGTAATTATTTCTTCGGATTTGGCCGTTGAATTACTTTCTATATCTGAAATGAGCTCTCTTGTATGAGAAATTTGCGTTTCTAATTGCTGTTTTTTGCTTTTTTGCTCGACAAGATTGATCTGCAAACCTGATAAATGTTTTTCGACTTCCTCTGACTCAGCCTCAAGCTGTGCCAATAAATCATTATGTTCTTTCTGAGCAGTATTTAGTTTTTCCTTCTCAACAGAAAGTTGATCATGGCTCAGATTCAGATTGTACTGACGGTTTTTAAGCAACTCCAG
>JAAERC010000557.1 GCA_024230695.1 Candidatus Zixiibacteriota bacterium | reverse complement strand
TTTTTTTAGCCATATTATCACTTAATTTCTTGAATAAATTTTCAATTTATCACCTGGCTGAATTTTCTTATGATTTCTAATATTGTTCCAGGATTTTATTTTTGTTACCGATGTTTTAAAACGAGCGGCGATTTCGGAAACAGTATCGCCTTTTTTAATAGTATATATCTGATAATCATTGCTCTGCGAGACCATACCAGGGACTTTTAATTTCTGACCGGGGTAAATATAACTACGACGGCCCAATCCATTTAATCTTCTAAGATCCGAAACCGATGTATTAAACTTATTGGCTATCTCCCACAAAGAATCGCCGCGTTTGACTTTATAATTCCCGGCCTTATCAGTTGATACATTCTTTGACGCATAAGTCTTCTGGTTTTTGTTATTGGTGATAACAAGTTTCTGCCCAACATGGATTCGTGATTTACTATCAAGCTTATTTAACTTTCTAATTTTTTCTGGAGTTGTACCAAATGCTTTGGCGATCTCCCAAACATTGTCACCGGAACGAACAACATATAAATTACCTTCCATCTCATAGTTACGCTTCTTTTTGGATGACGAATAACTTCTGTCATTAGGAACCGGCACAACAAGTTGCTTACCCGCATAGATCTTTGATCTACGGCTCAGATTATTGGCACTGAATATAGCATACTGTGAAACACCATATTTTCTGGCAATAGTTGAAACCGTTTCACCTTTTCTAATTTTATGCTTTACCCAGCTTGTCTGTTTGGATGATGGCATCTTATCATAGGCGGCCAGGAATTTTGTCTTACTCCCTTTGGGAATCCGAAGCGAATACTCCTTGATTTTCGGCGGAGTAAACTGCCTGAGAAGCTCTGGATTGTAGGCTTTCAATTCCTTGACCGAACTGCCTATTGCTTTTGCAACAACATTTAGATCAAGACATTTCTTGACCACAACTTGGTCATAGGTCCATTCCGGCTCATACTTTATACCTGTAAATCCATATTTTTCAGGGTCTTTGCAAATAATAGTAGCGGCCATAAAAAACGGAACATAATCTTCGGTTTGCTTATGAAGATCCATTTTCCAAAAATCTTTTGTCTTCTGTTTTTTAATTGTCCGGCTGACACGCCCCGGTCCGCCATTATATGCGGCCATTGCAAGTTCCCAACTTCCAAATTTCTTATAAAGATCCATCAAAAAACGAGCCGCCGCATGTGTAGCTTTCACAGGATCTTTACGCTCATCATACCACCAGTTCCTGTGCATGTCATACATACGTCCGGTCGATGCGATAAATTGCCAAAGCCCCATGGCTCTTGCCCACGAATAAGCTTTTGGGTTGTACCCTGACTCTACCAATGCAAGATACTTAATATCGGTCGGTACACCATGTTCGGTGAGAATTTTATCTATCATCGGAATATATTTTGTTGAACGAGATAAATACCTCTCAAAGGCATCATGTGCTACAGTTTGATAATATAAAATAGCCTTCTTGACCCGTTCGTTCATAATAATCGGGACATTGTAAACAATTTTATCCGCTTCAAATGTACCCAGACGAGCCAATTCTGTTGAATCAACAACTATATGATTTATCTCAGAAAAACGCCTTATTAATGCATCGGCTGAAACATCACTAGGCAAATGACCCAAAGACACCAGGGTAATTTTATAATTGGCAATTATCTCGGTAAGTATCTGATTATATTTTGTACCTTCAGCAGAGATCGGTTCGGCATCAGTATCAATATCAATATCTCCAAGGATTCCCAGACTTTTTTCAAAATAGTACTGGGCCTCATCCCAAATTGTTTCGCTATTGGCAAGCACACCCATTAGATAATATTCATGAGCCAGATTCAGCTGACGCCACACATAATCATCCACCGCCATCGAAATATCGTTTGCATCAGCATCATCGATTGTCATCGAGGGCATATCCCCAAGACGGTCAAGATAAACCCTTCCATCCTTGGTTTTATCAGCTTCGGCCTTTTCGACATGAGCTTGATAAGTTGTTTGCTCTTTTGATTTGGTTGATTCATCCGGTTGATTTTTCAGACTCGGATTTGTGCAAGAATTAAACAGTAGCGATAGAAGTGAGAAGGATAATATCGCCAGGAGTTGTTTCTTTTTTTGCTTCATGTTATCTTTCAATAGTTTATAGGTTCTCTCTACTTCCAATGTTATCGGAACTTCTTCCATATACTTTATACGAAAAACGCTCTAACTTGTTGTCATATATACGAAATTACGAAAATATATGTCAAGGATTTAATTTTGTGTCCAAAAACTTTTTAAATCAGCTTTTAGCTTACCCGCCGCTTCATAGAAACTGATATTTTCAGTTCCATTGAACCAGGTTATCTGCCTCTTGGCATAACGACGACTGTTTTGTTTTATAAGATTTGTTGCTGTTTCAAGAGATATTTCATTATCAAAATACCTAAACAGCTCATTGTAGCCAATGACATTTATTTTTGTAATGGCCTCTTTTTTTCCATTTTTAATAAGCGATTCCACCTCATCGAGCAGACCCGATTTTATCATAATATCAACCCTGGAATTGATTTTCTTATAAAGTTTTTCACGAGATGGATTCAGGCAGAATATCTTATATTTAAATTTTCTCGTGTTTTCATCTTTTTCAGTTAGTAGTTCTGATTTTGGTTTTCCGGTCAGATGATAAATCTCAAGTGCTCTGATTATTTTTTTTATATTATGAGGATGAACCTTTTCTGCTTCAATCGGATCGATCGCCTGCAATTTCTCATATAAATATTTGGGTCCTTTAGTTATTGTCTCTTCCTCAAGTTGAGCCCTATATGTAAAATCATCATCAGGAATCTGAACAATACCTTCAACCAATGATCTGACATACAAACCGGTCCCGCCGCAAATCAATGGTACATTATTATTTTCAAGAGTTGCTTCAATGATTTTAACACTATCCTCTACAAAATCAAAAGCTGTGTACCTCTCCCCTGGTTCAACAAAATCAACAAGATGAAAATTGTAATGTGATAGCAATTCTGCCGATGGTTTATCGGTCCCGATACTTAAATGTTTGTATATTTGGCGGGAATCTGCCGAGATTATTTCAATCTGCGGATATTTATCGGCCAATTCTGTCGCAACCGTTGTTTTCCCCGATGCTGTCGGACCAACCAGAACCGGGATCACAGGGTACTCTGAACTATTATCTACCGAATTTTTTATCAAGTTCATCTTTTGAAAGTTTTAAGGTTACCGGGCGACCATGCGGACAGCAATATTTATTTTCAACCTTCACCAACCTCTTATAAAGCCCAAGAGCCTCATCGGGGGTTATAATATCCCCGGACATAATCGCGGCCCGGCAGGCCATCGATTGTGCGACCGCCTTGGTTAGCTCCTCTCCGCCTTTATGAAGGTTTTCCACATCGGTTAAAATCTCATCAAATATTTTCTCGGGTGATTTTTTTGTGAGTGAGGCCGATACTGCTGAAAGCATTACAGTTGTTGAACCAAACGGTTGTGAAATTATTCCGGCACTTTTAAGGATATCAGCGGCTTCTTCATAAACAGCAAATCTTTCTGCAGTCAGCTCAATATTAATTGGAAATAGCAAATTTTGTGAAACAGCTTTACCATTCTCAATCGCCTTGAGATTTTCTTCATACAAAACACGCTCATGTGCGGTATGCTGATCAACAATCAATAATTCATCCCCTGTAGCAAAAACCAAATATAATCGGGATAGTTGCCCAAGATACCGAATTGTCTCTGTGCTTGGATCCGGTTTAATAGTAACATCTGCGCTTGTTTCTATATCCCTCAAATCAGATTCAGGAGTTTGGCTATTTGAGATCGGTATACTATTTGACTCATCCGGTTTTGGCTGACCATATAGTTTCTCAAGCATATCAGGAGAATTGCCTGCTGTCTTATCTGGCATAAAATCTTTAAGTCGCCTAATAGCCTCGGCGGCAGTGTAGTTATCTTCGGATTTTTTTATTTGTACCACGCTTGATGCTGATGGTAGTCCTATCGACGCCCGTAATGATTTTTTAATTACATGGTAGAGCAGATCATGGACCTGGCGTTCTTCAACAAGTCGCACTTCGGCTTTGGTTGGATGAACATTTACATCAACGCGTTTGGGGTCAATATCCAAAAATAAAGCCCCAACAGGATAAAAACCTCGCGGCAACAGTTCTCCATATCCGGCCGTTATTGCATGAAGCAAGGTTGGTGAGAAAATATACCGCCGATTAATATACATGTATAAACCATTTCGATTGCGACGGCAATTGTCAGGAAAACTGAGGTGACCAGAGATATTTAATTTATCCGAATTATATTTTATCTCAAGTAATGGAGTGTTTTCCTTGCCAAATAATAATTCGCCCACACGAATTTGCATTTTATCAGCATTTTTGCTCAACAGAAAAAGTCTGCGGCCATTTAATGTGTAACTAAAACGAATCCCCGGTACTGAGAGCGCCATTGCAGTTGCGGTCCGTGTTAGGTGCCGCGCCTCTGTTATTTCACTTTTTAAGAATTTTCGTCGGGCTGGAGTATTATAAAAAAGATCGTTTACTTCAATTTTGGTACCCACCGGAGATGCTATCGGCTTGACACTTTGCAGAACACCGCCTTCAATAATTAATTCACGGGCATCGTCGGCTTCAGATGTTCTTGATACCATTCTGGTTTTTGAAACCGAACCGATCGATGGCAAAGCCTCGCCCCTGAATCCGAAACTTAATAATGATTCAAGATCGTCGAAATCCCTGATTTTACTGGTAGCATGACGAGAAAAAGCAATCTCGATCTGCTCGGCATCAATTCCACAGCCATCGTCAACAATTGTAATTGATTTTAGTCCTGATTTTTCAACAGTTATGTCAATTCGCGTGGCTCCGGCATCAAGTGAATTTTCGAGTAATTCTTTTAAGACGGCAGCAGGCCGTTCAATAACCTCACCGGCAGCGATCTTATTAATCAGTCTTTCCGGAAGCGGCCTGATCCATTTTTTCTCACGATTTTCAGACTGTTTATTAGCCGTCATTATCAAGTAACTCCTTGAGCTTCCCCAGTAATCGAAGTGCCTCCATGGGCGTAAGATTATTGATATCGACTTCTTTTATTTCGTCTTCAACCGGTGATTGTTTCTGTTCAAATAGTGAGTGTTGCATAATGTTTTTGTGGACGCCACGAGCCAATTCCGACTGCGAAAATTTCCCGGATTCCAGAAGTTTTAAAAGTTCTCGCGAGCGGCTGATTGTTTTCCGGGGAATTCCCGCCAATCTGGCCACTTCGATACCATAGGAATCATCGCATCCGCCCGGAATTATCTTATGTAAAAAGACTATCTGGTTTTCATATCGTTTCACCGCAACCTGAAAATTAACAATCCGATCAAACAGATCAGCCATTCCGGTTAATTCGTGGTAATGAGTAGCAAATATCGTTCGGGCCTTGATCTTCTCATTAAGATATTCCACCACCCCCCAAGCAATAGAAAGACCATCAAAGGTAGAAGTGCCGCGACCTACTTCGTCAAGAAGTATGAGTGATGACTCGGTGGCATTATTAAGTATATTTGAAGTTTCTATCATTTCTACCAAAAAAGTAGATTGCCCGCGTGCCAGATTATCAATTGCGCCCACTCTGGTAAAGACCCGATCAACCAAACCTATCTTAAGCGATTCAGCAGGAACATATGAACCTATTTGTGCCATAATTGCTAATAACCCTATTTGCCTTAGATAGGTTGACTTTCCAGACATATTTGGGCCAGTTAGGACCATTATTCTATCTTTGTTATCAGACAACGATAGATTGTTTGAGATAAAGCTACCCGAAGGCAATAAGTCTTCAATAACAGGATGCCTGCCCCCCACAAGTTTGACCTCCGTCCCCTCATTTAACTCAGGACAGCAATACATCTTCTCATGGGCCAGATTGGACAATGATACAATCATGTCTATCTCAGAAAGATATTCAGAGGCCAATAGTAGATCTTCAAGCAATTCTGCGGCACCATCAACAACTTTTGAATATATTTTATCCTCAAGTGAAAATATCTTTTCTTCGGCTGCAAAAATCAAATCTTCTTTTTCCTTAAGCTCCTGAGTAATATACCGCTCCGCATTGACTAAAGTTTGCTTCCTGATATAGTTATCTGGAACTTTATCCTGATGAGTTTTGGTTATCTCGATGAAATACCCAAATACCTTATTATATCCCACCTTCAGAGTTGGAATTCCGGTTTTTTCTTTCTCACTTGTTTGGAGAGATGCTATATAATTTTTGGCTCCGGCAATTGATCCTTTTAGTTGGTCCAAATCATCAGAATATCCTTCTTTGATAAGACCACCCTTATTTGATACCAGAGGAGGTTCACAAACAAGAGCCGTTGAAATCAAATTTATTAGATTACCGCAATTTGGATAAGTCTTGGAAATATTAGAAAGTATTTCTGATTTTAGATCCTTTAATTTCTTTAAAATTACATCACCAGTATTTAGGCCATCGCGAAGGTACGCCAATTGTCGCGGATTGATTTTTCGCATACCAAGCCGCCCGGATAATCGTTCCATATCAGGCAGTTTCTTTAATAACGACGGCAATTCGACAGCAAGGTCTCGTTTTTCAAACAGTTCCTTGACGCCATTTTGTCGATATAAAATTGGCTTAAGTTTTTTATACGGATGAAGAATATTCTCTTTTAGGCGTCGAGCTCCTCCCGGTGTAGAGGTTCTATTCATAGATGAATACAAGGAGTCTTTTTCACTGTTCTCAGAAAGGTTTTTGACCAGTTCAAGATTTCTGATACTGTTATAATCAAGCATCATATAGTTATCCGAATCTGAAATCATTATCTTTTTGATATGATCAAGTTTGGTGCGGTTATTTTCTCGAAGATAACGATATATCGCCCCAGCCGCGGTCAGGCCTTTTTTGTAATCTGCCACCCCAAAACCGTCGAGTGTACTAACTCCAAAAAATTCAGATAACTCGCGGGTCGCTGTTTTATAATCAAAATTCCATTCTTCATAACCGGTTAAATTAAAATCTGCCTGTTTCCTTAAAAGTAATATTACTTCATTTTCTTTTTGCTCATTTGAAAATAGGATCTCTTTTGGTGATAATACCCGAAGCTTTTCAAAAATCTTATCAGGCGGTCCCTCATCAAGATTAAACCTTCCGGTTGAAAGATCAATATATGCCAAACCAATTATTGACTTCCTATTTATATGCAACGAGGCAAGATAATATTGGGTAGTATCATCAAGGGTCCCCTCAATAGTTGATGTTCCTGGGGTAATAATTTCCACGACGTCCCGCTTAACTATTCCTTTAGCCAGCTTGGGATCTTCGACCTGCTCCACAACGACAACTTTTTCCCCGGCATTTATTAATTTGGTAAGGTATTTTTCTGCAGAATGATGAGGAACTCCGGCCAGCGGAATTTTCTGGCCATTGATATTTCCGCGTGAAGTAAGCGCAATATTTAAAATCGGCGCCGCTTTTACGGCGTCATCACCAAACATCTCATAAAAATCTCCCATTCTAAAAAAAAGAATTTTATCTGGATATTTGGTTTTGAATTGATTGAACTGACGCATCAGAGGCGTTAGGCCATCGCCCTTTGACACCGGAGGTGTCATCTCGCTATAACCTGATACGCTTGATTTTCAGATTTTTCCAAAATTGCCTTAAAAGCAATCGCATCATCGGTCGATTTAAATCGACCAACATATACAACATAATAATATTTATCGGAAATTTCTTTTTCCTTCACATCTATTCTTTTTCCATATTTTTTTAACGATCTTGATAATGCCTTAGCATTGTCTCTAATCGAAAATACGCCAACCTGAACTGAATAAAAAGTGCCGGTTATTTCCTCGGCAGTTTGATTGTTTTCTTTTCTTTCTATCCCGGTAAATTTATCCACCAGATCATCAAGTCCAATCGCATTGGGATAACCTTCTTTAAGAAGATTATAATAAAGGATAGCATCATCAATCCTATTTTGTTCGATGGCATAATATGATAACATATAGAGGGATGGCGCAATCACATCTTCAAAGCGACTATTAGCCAAACGGCGACAGATTTTTTGTGCCTGAATATATACTTTTTTATCATATAACGATTTGGCTCGATCCAGAAGCCCAATCGCACCCGCCATCATTCCTTCATTTTCATTTATCAAATTCCCGAGAAGCCGGTTGGCACGTTCATCGTTATTAATACTCAAATTTGCATAAGATTTCAACCTGAGCATATCTGGGCGATAGCGGCCATTCTCCCACCACTGCAAATATGCCGATGCTGTCGTTTCTAATTTTTTATAATCGCCATCTGATAAGTAGTAGAGGGCCATTAAGAAAGTATTTTCTTCCAAATATTCGGGTGACAATTCAGCTCCAACAGCCGCCTCAAGAAACTTAAATGATGATTCGCCATCTTCTTCAATTAAGGCTTGAAAATGCAATAGCTCTCCATCCCTCAGAGAGGCGGTAGAAAGCCGTTCAATTTCCTGGCGCGCTTCATCAACTCTGCCCTTTTTTATCATATCATCAATTGGAGAAGATAAACCGGAAGAAAAAAGAATTGTCGAGCCGAAAATAATTATTAAAAACCGAAACATTATCTTACAAAGCTATCTGCACTCTGGCAGGATGGACATAGCCATAATTTTTCTTTGGATTTATGATCACAATTACTGCATCTAAATTCAAGTTCTCTTGCTTCATTACGGCTGGCATGGCGATCCAATAGCTCTTTAAGTTTCTCTTTTTCATCAGTGGCTAAATATAGTTTGGATAGTTCCAAAACCGGACGAAATGAATTTGGATGATTTTCTGTGGCAACCTTTAGATGTTCAATAGCCAAAGATGATTCACCCTTCTTGTTATGATATTCGGCCAAAGTCAATCGCGCATCAATATTATCAGTTGAGACACTAAGGACATCCCGGCAAATATCAGATATTGCACCAAATTTGCCTAATTCAAAAAGTGTTTTTTCCAATCTTTCCAAAACAAGATAAGATTCGGACGGCACTGCTTTTAGCATGGTGTTCCAAATGGAAACTGCATCCTCTAATCTGTTTTCGGCCACATACGAATCACCAATCCAGATATATGCAGGTACACATTTGGCACTGATACCAATAGCTTCTTTAAAAATTAAACGAGAATCATGATATTTTTTTTGATTGAATAATTTTCTGCCCTTAAGAAACTTATATATTGCTAGTTCGCTATCACTATTTTTATCCTGAGAGAGTTTGTTAAGCTTTTGTTTGATATCATAGGCTCCGTCCCAATCCTCAAGTTTTAGAAGAGTTAATATCAGCTTTTTTGTAAGTCGTCTATCATCGCCATCAAGTCTGATAGCCTCAATTAAAGCGGTTTTTGCCGACTGATAATCGTTTAGCTTAATCTGGTCTTCAGCAACAGAGTTTAAAACACTCACCTTTAGAGATTCATCCAACCCGTGTCTAAGCGTTAAATCCTTATGAATTTGCAGAGCTTTATCATATTTCTCATAATTACGTAAAATATTTCCAATTCGAATATAGGCATCAATATTAGAACTGTCTTCAGAGACAACATCCCGGAACTTGCCAAATGCCAGTTCGTCTTTTCCTTCCAAAAGGGCTCTTAACCCCTCAATATATGGCTGGGGATCTTTTCTTTTTTTGACTTTACTAAATTTACCAAAATAAAAATAGATTATCACCAAAGCCACAACGGCCAACAGAAATACAATA
>JAAERC010000556.1 GCA_024230695.1 Candidatus Zixiibacteriota bacterium | reverse complement strand
TGTGAGTGAAATGACTCTGGCATATCAAACTAAAAACTTTATACGCCAGTTTATTATCGAGGCATTGGCCGCCAATAAGGGAAATATAAGTGCTGCTGGCAGGCAACTTGGTGTCGATCCGTCTAATCTTTATAAGAAAATAGCTGACCTTAGAATTGATATTGAGAAAATCAAATGACTAATGATAAAAAAACCAGAGAGCAACTGATAGCGGAATTAGAAGAGCTACGCACAAAAGAATCATTGTTTTCGAAAACATTTCATTCAAGTCCTATGCCTATGGCAATCAGTTCATTAAAAGAGGGACGATTTGTAGATATTAACGATGAATTCTTGCGGGTAATGGAGTATAAGAAGGATGAAATAATCGGGAAAACCAGGGAAGAGCTTGATCTGTTTTGGGATAAAGCAGAACGTGATAAAACGATCAATGCAATGAATAAGACATCTGCGATGCGGGATATAGAAATTACTATGCGAACTAATAAAGGAAAGAAACGTTATGGAATTTTCTCAATCGAGAAAATATGCATAGGTAACGATGAGTACTTGTTAACGGTTATGAACGACATCACCGATCGCAAGCAGACGGAACATAAACTTAAGAATAGCATGGGGAAAAATCGTTTTCTTGCCGAAAATTTAATGGTAATCGCATATCAAGCAGAGATTGAGAGTTCCAAACCGTATTTATTTGAAGGGGCAGTTAAGCAAATCACTGGTTGCGACACCAATGATTTTCTAAACTCGACCATTAGTTGGATGGATATTGTTCATCCTGAAGATATTGCGATGTTTCGAGCAGAGAGTGGGAAGCTGCTATCTGAAACAGATTATATTGCCAACGCGGAATATCGTATTTTACATAAAAACGGTGATGTCCACTGGATAAGAGATATTGCTCAAACTTTTCAGGAAGATGGACAGAAGATGGTGTGGGGATTTGTGACTGACATTACTGAACAGAAGCGATTAGAAGAAAGAATTGTTTTATTAGGCGATATTACTGAGCAGGTTACTGATTCGATTATTACAACCGATATGAGCTTTAAAATTACCTATGCAAATAATGGATTTAAAAAAATGTATGGGTATTCCATCGAAGAAATCCTCGGAAAAACTCCAAGTATTTTAAATGCTTCCGAAAATGCGGATGCTATTCAAGCAGAGATATATGAAGCAGTTTCTGTTGGGAAAACCTGGAGAGGCGAAGTGAAGAATCAAAGAAAAGATGGCACTATTTTCCCATGCGAATTGACAGTATATCCGCTCAAGGACGACACTGGGCAGATCTTTGCCTATGCCGGAAACCAGAGAGATATAACCCAGCGCAAGCGGATAGAGGAAAAGTTGCGAGAAAGTGAAAACAAATTCAGATCAATAACCGAGAATGCCATGGATTTCATTTTCATCAAGGATAAAAACAGACGATATACATTTGTTAATCAGGCATTGCAAAATCTACTTGGATTGCCAGTGGATGAAATTCTCGGAAAAACACCGGATGAGGTTTTTGGGGACGAACAAGGAAAGATTGTTAATGCGATTGATGACCGAACTTTTGCCGGCGAAACCGTTAATGTTACGAAAGAACTGGAAATTGGCGACAAAAAGTTATTCTTTAATACAATTCAAACGCCACTGTCAAAGAAGGATGGTGAGGTTACTTCGATTATGGCTATCGTCAGAGATGTAACCAAACAATTTAGTGCGGAAGCAAAAATACTTGAAAGCGAAAATAAATTTCGTGCTATTTTCGAAAATGCGGGCGAAGCTATGTGGATTGTTGATTTAAAAAATGCTTCAATTATCGATTCTAACGATATGGCGAATGATAGTTTAGGTTATACAAGAGAAGAATTCAAAAAACTTAAAATATCTGATATTGATACAAATGAAACTGAAGAAGAAACAAAGAAGCATGTCGCAGAGATAGCCAAAGCAGGTTTTGCTAATTTTGAATCAATATATAAGAAAAAAAATGGTGAGCTTAGAGATGTTATAGTTACGGGAACAATAATAACCATTGGTAATAAAAAATATGGCCTTTCTATTTCGCGAGATATTACAGATTTAAAACTGGCACAAAAGGAGATTGTGGAAAGTAACAAACGTTTCAAGGATCTAGCCGAATTACTGCCGGGTGGAGTATTTGAGACCGATAAAGAGTTTAATCTGATTTATTTAAACAAGTTTGGTCTAAAACTGGCAGGGTATTCTAAAGAAGATATGAAACATGGCTTAAATGGACTTGATCTACTCGACCCTAAAGACAGAGAACGAGCAAAAACCAATTTTGCCAAACGATTTAATGGCGTAAACATTGGAATAACTGAATACACTGCCTTGAAAAAGGATGGTTCTACTTTTCCAATACTTTTCAATGCCGATTCCATAACAGAAAATGGCGAGTTTAAAGGCCTTAGAGGAATAATTATTGACAATACCGAAATTAAGCGTTTAAGAGAGATGGAATCTCGGGCCGGGCGGTTAGAAATGGCCGGTACCATTGCCGGACAGGTTGCACACGATTTTAATAATTTGCTGGCTCCATTGGTTGTATATCCTGGCTTTGTAAGAGACGAACTTCCTATTGATCATCCATCAAAACATTATCTTGATAGGATTGAAGAAGCAGCCCAAAAAATGGCAAATATTAATCAGGATCTTCTGACTATGGGAAGGCGTGGTCATTTTGATCAAAAAATATTAAATCTAAATATGATTGTTAAACAGGCTGTAACAGGAATAGAACCTTTACCATGGACATTGACTATCAATCTTGATTTAGATCCCAATATAATGAACTTCCGTGGAGGAGGTGCTCAGATATATCGCATTATCATTAATTTGCTAAACAATGCCAAAGAATCGATGCAAGATGATGGGCATATAACAGTTAAAACTGAGAACTATTATGTTGACGACATTTCAATAGCATATGATCGTGTACCTAAGGGCGAGTATATTAAACTAACAATATCGGATAATGGTCACGGAATCGCCGATGATATAGTTCAGAATATATTTGATCCATTTTTTACATCTAAAACGGCCAACAAGAAACGAGGCTCGGGGCTGGGTTTAAGCGTTGTGGATGCCGTAATTAGAGATCATTTGGGATTTATTGATTTAAGTACTGAACTAAATGAGGGTACATCATTTTATATCTATTTCCCGGCAATCAGGGAATCAATAGATAATTCAGAAATAGATTTAGCTTGTGGCGGAAATGAAAGTATTCTTGTTGTTGACGATGATGAACTTCAGCGCGAAGTTTCCAGTAAACTTTTGCAAAGGCTCGGTTATAAAGTAAGCACCGTTG
>JAAERC010000555.1 GCA_024230695.1 Candidatus Zixiibacteriota bacterium | reverse complement strand
TAATGAGCAAGAATACCAAGAGATAGGAAAAAAGTGGATCTGGACCGCTCTTGATACACCAACAAGATTATTGGTTTGTTTTTTAATTGGAGATCGTACTTTGAAAGACGCGCATTGCTTTTTGACGGATTTAGTTTCACGCATTGAAGGGATGCCCCTGTTTACATCTGATGAGTTGCCGCACTATGCTGATGGCCTAAAAAAGCTATTCCATGAACTCATCAATCCCGAACCAACCGGACTTCCGGGACGTCCCCGTAACCCTGAAATGAAAGTCGATGAAAATTTGGATTATGCAACAGTTCACAAGACCAGGGAGAAAGGGCGCATTGTTAAGGTTGAAACAAAAGTTGTATTTGGCTCAGCAAGCCGTATTAATAGAAGAATGCAAGAGCTACCAGGTAATCAAATCAATACCTCCTATGTCGAGAGATCTAACCTAAACTGGAGAATGTGGGATTCACACCTGACTCGTAAAAGCCTCATGTATGCGAGATCATTATGCTGGCTTAAGGCAAAGTTTTCAATTTGTGTAGCATTTTATAATTTTATTCGCCCCCATGAAACGCTAAGTCGACTGGATGACAGATCGTTTAGACCAAAAACTCCAGCAATGGCCGCTGGAATAACTGATCATCCATGGTCAATACAGGAGCTGCTGACATGCAAAATTTAATGTCAACTATATGGGGACATCACCCAAATTTTAAACCAGGTTGATATCCATAGGCAATTACAGATATCCGAGATTATGAATGTGGTTATCCTGCCAATGGTTATTTTTTAACGCAGAGGGCGCTGAGAACGCAGAGTCACGCAGAGATTTTTTTCTTTTTTTTTA
>JAAERC010000554.1 GCA_024230695.1 Candidatus Zixiibacteriota bacterium | reverse complement strand
ATAGTTCGCTTTTGGGGAGATTATAGTTAGTTGTGATCGATGAGGCGACCGTTGAGTTGGGGATGATGATAATATTATTTCGTCTCTGCTTTAGGGTCGTGTTTCTCCAGGTAATATCAATCACCGTTCCGGCTTCGCCCGATTCCAGTTCTATCCAGTCACTAATTCTTACTTTTCGGGTCAATAATAAATGGAATCCGGCAAACAGATTTGAAAGAGTGTCCTGCAAGGCCAGCGCCACTGCCAGACCTCCAACACCAAGAGCGGTCAACATCGGAGTTATAGATATCTCAAGGGTTTGCAGGATAATCATGATACCTATAACAATAACAATGATTCTGGTGATAATCGAAAATATTGAGGTGGAAAGAACGCCCGATTTACCATCATCGGAATAGAGCCGCATAAATCCGCCCAAAATTGATGATACTGCCATTGTGATTGAAAAAATCACCAGAACAAGCAGTATCTTTTGAGCCAGGCTGTTGTACTCTGGCTGAAGGTTCAGCATTGGTAAGACAGAATAGAGGCCGATTATAATCATCCAGAGAACAATTTTACCCCGGAGTCCTTTTAGTATTACCTCATCACCGCGCCATTTTGTTTTCTTCGCCAGTTTTAGTAATTTATTATTGACTAAATGTTGAAGCACCAGACCCACAACAATAGATATTGCCAGTGTTGCCGCCGGGACTATATAATTATTGAGCCAGGATAATTCAAAAGACATTATTTCTCCAAATTAATTAGCAATAGATATTTTCAATCTACATTTTTTCAACACATCTCGCTATCAATTCCCGAAGTTTCGGTTCGGCTACTTTGGCCGCACCTATTACATCGTCAAGTGAGCAAGGCTTAATAGGGTCGGGTAATCCCATGTCAGTAATGATAGAAAAGCCCATCACTTTTGTACCTTGATGACGAGCCGCGAGCACCTCCGGTACGGTTGACATCCCGACCACATCGGCACCTATAATTCTTAAGAACCGATACTCAGCCGCGGTTTCCAGATTCGGTCCACTCACGGCCACATAAACACCTTTTTTGACCGGTAGTTTCTGTTCGAGAGCGACAGATTCGGCCAGCGCCACGAGATCTTTGTCGTAGCAATTGTATAGATCAGGAAAGCGGTCGCCGATGCTGTCATCATTGGGGCCGATCAACGGGTTATCACCCAAAAGATTTATATGATCGGTGATGATCATGATATCCTTTTTATTAAACAAAGGATTGAGGCCGCCGCAGGCATTTGAGACGATGAGAGTCTCGATTCCGAGCGCTTTTAATACTCTTATCGGAAAGGTTACTTTTTGAAGAGTGTACCCTTCATAAAAATGAAATCGCCCCTGCATCGCAACCACCGGTTTTCCACGCAGACGTCCAAAAAGCAGACGACCGGCATGTGACTCAACAGTTGAGACCGGGAAGTGAGGAATATCAGTATAGTCAACGGTGCCTTCTATTTCGATTCCATCGGCCAATGAGCCCAATCCGGTTCCTAAAATAATGCCTACCTGTGGTTTGAAATCAACCTGGCTGGTGATATAATCTTTGGCCTCGGATATTCTTTGTTTTAAATCTCCTAAAATTTATTGTCCCTCGCCAACGTTATTTTCGTTCTGAATATGTTCAACAATACGATTCATACCAGGGTCGGCAGGGTATTCAATTTTCGCCGATGAATCAGATTCGGTTTTATTAATAAGTTTTAAATAGCTTTCTAGCTCGCTTTTTAGTCTGGCATAAAAACTTTTTCTGGTGAATTCCAGTTCATGAATCCTTGTTTCCAGTTCGGCCAGTTTTTTATGTTTTTCCTCGATAACATTATCCCGTTTCTGTTTGGCCTCGGTGATAATCAATTCCGCTTCTTTTTTTGAATTTTTGACAGTCTGTTCGGCACCCTTTTGTGCCTCAACAACTGATGCTTTCAGTGTTTCTTCGAGATTTTTTAGGTCCTGGTATTTTCCATCCAGAGCCTTATTTTCTTCGGTCAATTTTAGTACATCAACCTTGGCCTCTTCGAGAGCGGTGGCGGCGGCCTCTTTAAATGCCTCCACCTCGGAGCGTGTAAATCCTCTCATTGATGAGGAAAACTCCTGATTTCTGATTTCGTTTGGAGTCAGTCCCATTTTTTTTGTCCTATCTATTAAATTTTATTTTGCTCAAAATTATCCACCTGTACCAAGAGCCGGGCGGTTACCAAAAATAGCAGTCCCAATCCGCACCATAGTAGAACCTTCCTCAATGGCTAATTCATAATCAGATGACATCCCCATCGAGAGGATAGAAAATTTATCTCCGACAATTTTCTGTCCTTCCTTAAACAAACCACGCATTAAAGTAAAGGCTTTTCTGATTGAATCCATATTATCGGTGTGCGGTCCGATAGTCATCAAACCACGGATATTTATATATTTAAAATCTTCCAATTTTTTAATGGCGGTTATGGTTTCGTCGGGATCAAATCCATATTTTGATTGCTCCCCCGATGAGTTTACTTCCAGCAAACAATCTACTTTTAGATTCAGAGACTCGGCACGACGGTTTATCTCAGTTGCCAATTTTAAGGTATCAAGCGAATGTATCAGGTCAAATAATTGTATCGCTTTTTTTACTTTATTTATTTGAAGGTGACCGATCATATGCCAATTGGCTATTTTGCCAAGTTCCTGGATTTTTTGTTTGGCTTCCTGTAAGCGGCTTTCGCCAATATCT
>JAAERC010000553.1 GCA_024230695.1 Candidatus Zixiibacteriota bacterium | reverse complement strand
GATTTTTTAAGAAAATTGGCGGATTCGATAATCGATTTTTTCTATTTATGGAGGACACCGACCTATCTCTGAGAATCAAACAGGCCGGGAAAAAAGTGTTTTTTGAGCCAAAAGCGGGGGCTTTACATTACTGGGGTAAGGGCTCATCGATTTCTAGAATCAGACGAAGCTGGTATCACCACCTATCTGTTTGGAAATATTATCTGAAACATCACCCTAATGGTTTTTCGTTAATATTTTTGCCTGCGGCGTTATTGGTGAATTTTCTGGCCAGATCGTTATTTAAGTATGATCCCAATTAATTATTTTGCCTGATTATTATAAGTTGCCTCTTTTTATGGTTGTAATTTTAATAATATATTTTATCTTTGATTTTTGAATTTGTATTCTGAAGGTGATATGAAAATAGGTGTTTGATTATGGATGAACGACAATTATTAGATTTTGAAAAACCTATCTTTGAGCTAAAGAAAAAAATCTCGGATATGAAAGATTTTGCCGCGGGTTCTAATCTTGAATTAGATAGTGAGATAAGTTCAATGCAGGCCAAGCTTGACAAAATGCGTGATGAGATATTTTCAGGGCTTTCCAGATGGCAGAAAGTTCTTTTGGCCAGACATCCTCGCCGTCCCTATACACTTGACTATATCAATCTTATGACAACTGACTTTGTTGAGTTACATGGTGATAGATATTTTTCAGATGATAAGGCTCTTATTGGCGGGTTTGCCAAAATAGATGGAAAATCTGTCATGCTTATTGGGCAGCAAAAAGGACGTGACACCAAGCAAAAGCTGTTTAGGAATTTTGCCATGATGCATCCTGATGGCTATCGAAAAGCTTTGCGATTATTTAAATTGGCTGAAAAATTCAATAGGCCGATTGTGATTCTGATAGATACCCCGGGGGCGTATCCCGGAATTGGAGCCGAGGAGCGGGGACAGGCCGAAGCGATTGCCCGAAACCTACGGGAGATGACCAACCTGACAGTACCGATTATAATTACGGTTATTGGAGAAGGTGCATCAGGGGGGGCTCTTGGAATTGGTATCGGCGATAAGATATTTATGCTTCAGTACTCATGGTATTC
The DNA here is from genome assembly GCA_024230695.1 of Candidatus Zixiibacteriota bacterium. The sequence goes on along the minus strand of JAAERC010000553.1, from coordinate 671 downwards.
AGTGATCTCACCTGAGGGTTGTGCGGCAATTCTTTGGAGAGATAATAAGTTTGCCCCTGAAGCGGCGGAGGCATTAAAAGTCACAGCTAATGACATGTGGGATCTAAAGCTTATTGATAAAATAATCCCAGAACCGCCGGGGGGAGCTCATAATGATCATAAGCTTACTGCCGAGACAATGAAAAAAGAAATAATTGATGCTTTAAATGAACTTGAAAACCTGCCTTTTGATGAGTTAATTCAAAGGCGGATTGGCAAGTTTCGTAAGATGGGCGTTTTTAAAGAGTAGGAGGTTATCCTATGGCTTTATCAGAAGAGCTGCAAAGAATTATTGTTTGCCCCAAATGCAAGGGCGAATTGACGTATTGGAAGGAAAAAAAGAAATTGGATTGCATGGACTGCCAGTTATACTTTAGGGTAGAAGATGATATACCAATTTTATTTATTGAGGAAGCGGAAAGCTATTAATTAAAGGTATAGATATGAAACTTTCTAAATTCTGTTCTGAGGATTTAATTACTTTTGACCTAAAATCAACCGAAAAAGAAAAAGTATTGGAAGAATTGGTTGATTTGGTTGCGAATTCGGCGCTTGTAAAAGATGCCGGACAATTGATCGCAGATGTTAAGGAGAGAGAAGAATTGGTTACCACTGGTGTTGGTTATGGGGTT
>JAAERC010000552.1 GCA_024230695.1 Candidatus Zixiibacteriota bacterium | reverse complement strand
CTTGGCGATTTTATCTACTTCAGAATATGGCACACTAAGAACACGTCCAACATCACGGACAACAGCCCGGGCGGCCATCGTTCCAAAAGTGATGATCTGGCAGACATTATCTTTGCCATATTTTTTAACGACATAATCAATTATTTTTTCACGCCCCCGATCCGCGAAATCAATATCTATATCAGGCATTGAAATCCGCTCAGGATTCAAAAATCGCTCAAATAGTAATGAGTACTTCATCGGATCGATATTGGTGATATTCAAACAATATGAAACCAGTGAACCGGCCGCCGAACCGCGACCCGGCCCAACCGGAACTTTCACCTCACGGGCATGATCAATAAAATCTTTAACAATTAAAAAATAGCCGCCGTAATCCATCTGCTTAATAACCGATAACTCATAATCCATCCGTTTTTGTATTTCATCGGTTATCTTTTCATACCGTTCTTTTAAACCGGTTTCGGTAAGATGTCTCAGGTAGTCATCAGTATTGGTGAATTCTTCCGGGATGTCAAATTTTGGCAGATATAGTTTACCCATCTCAATTTCGACATTGCACCGTTCGGCAATTTTGACCGTATTTTCGAGAGCCTCGGGATAGTCTGAAAACAGCTCAGCCATTTCATCGGGAGATTTGAAATATATTTGGTCAGTGTTGTATTTCATCCGATCAGTATCAGAAACAAATTTCCCGGTTTGAATACATAATAGAGCATCATGTGCCTCGGCATCGGCTTTATATAAATAATGGCAGTCATT
>JAAERC010000551.1 GCA_024230695.1 Candidatus Zixiibacteriota bacterium | reverse complement strand
TACTGCCAAAAATCCCCAGGCGGTTCTTACTTCATGATTGCCTTCCTGCATATGACAGGTCTGACAGGTAGGTGCTGAAGCAGTTTCTGGAAGAGTGCCATTTTGTTTCAATAATGCACGAACCCCATGTTTCGATGATGAGTACATCTCCCACTGCGGATGATCAAAACCCATGTGACATGTTTGGCATGCCTGAGGTTGTTGAGCTTCCTTGACCGAAAAAGTATGCCGTGTATGACAGGCATCACATGAGGCAACACCAAAGCCGTGACCGTCGGCTTTTAATTCTGCAATTTGTTCATCACTCTTGAGTCCGATCTTATGACAGCCGCCACAGCCTTTCATGCCATCGTTTAGAGGGCCCGGCAGATGATGTGTAGTCGGCATTGCCTTGAGAGCCGCCCATGCCACAGCGTGTTTTCCTTTTGAAAACTGTTCGACCTGTGTTTCATGACACTCGTTACATGTTTGTGGTGTTGGGATATTAACATTCGCGAAATCATCGGCTGTCTTATGATTTTCACCATGACAATCGCCGCATGAAATGTCATTTTCGCTATGCTTACTCAATTCCCAGTCAGTTACTATTCCGGGAGTCGTTTCCTTATGGCATTGGACACAATCATCCGCCATAAGCAATCCGGGAAGGATTAAAATTAGCGCAAAAAATAATAGGAACTTGAACATTGCCTTTTCCTCCACATGATTTAAATTTGGTTTTTTAAAATATATTTTCTTTATAATAAATTAAATTGACTTAAGTCAAATATCAATCCTGAGAATCATTTATACAATAAAAATTATAATAAGTATCTTGATCTGAAGAATTTGACTATAATATTGATGATGTTCTCAAAGCTACCACCTCATCGCCGGTTGAAAAGCAACCCTCTATCCCACATTGTCTTACAGCTACAACAATACCAAATTGACCAGAAAATCAGAATTTTATATCAAATTCATCACAATTATTATGAAAGATTTTCATTTTTTATTAAACAAATGAAACAAGGAAATCGTTAGAAGCGTAGTTACAAAGCAAACAGTAATAATTCAATATCACTGTTTGGGCAAAACTGTTGGTTCTTAGGCTGAATCAAAACAGTAAAAGGAAAATGAGATGTTCAACGATTTAAGAACGTTTGAACATTTTTTTTATTTTGGAGGGTTTCGAAAATGAAACAAAAATTAAGTCTAAGAGTCCTCGCCGGATCGATACTGCTATCGATCCTGCTTCTTAGCAGTATTCCAGCCTTGGCTACAACAACATTTCAGCCTGTTTATAAGCCAACACTGGAAGTGAAAAAAACAGATTCGCCAATAAAAATTGATGGCCACCTAAACGATGCCGTTTGGAAATCAGCCAGCAAAGCCGCCAATTTTGTCGAACGGTCACCGGGAGATATGGTTAAACCGGAAGTGGAAACAGAAGCTTTTATCACCTATGATGACGAAAATCTGTATATCGCTTTTGCCTGTTATGATGACCCATCAACCATCCGCGCGACAATGTGCCAACGTGATCAATTCCACTCAGACGATGCCGTCTGTTTAAAACTCGATACTTATGGCGAGGCCACCTGGGCATATGAGTTTTATGTTAATCCGTACGGTGTACAAAAAGATAATCTCTGGACCAGTGTTCAGGGCAGTGATTCCGGATTTGATCTGGTCTGGCGCTCCGCCGCACAAATAACCGAAAACGGCTATCAGGTGGAAATGGCAATTCCTTTTTCAAGTATGCGATTCCCCAACAAAGATGTCCAGAGTTGGAAAATGGATTTCTGGCGTAATCGTCCCCGTGAAAGTTTTAACCAGTACTCATGGGCCGCCTTCGACCGCAATGAACAATGCTGGCCCTGCCAATGGGGAACCGTCAGTGGTTTCTCAAATGTAGCCCCAGGAAAAGGTCTTGAAATCCTTCCAACTATAGTTGGCAATCAAGCGGGCGCCCTATCTAATATGGGTAACCCAACATCCAATTTTGATAGTGAAAAGGCGGATGGAGAATTATCACTGGGCGGAAAATATTCTGTATCATCGGACGTTACCATTGAGGCATACTACAACCCCGATTTCAGTCAGATTGAAGCGGATGCCGCCCAAATCGATGTTAATACGACCTTTGCTCTTTATTATCCTGAAAGAAGACCTTTCTTTCAAGAAGGTAGCGATCTTTTTCGAACAATTTTTAATTCATTCTATACGCGAACTGTTAATGATCCGGAGTATACACTCAAAGTAACCGGTCGTCGTGAAGGACTAAGCGTTGGTTTCATGTCGGCGATGGATAAGACGACTCCATATATAGTTCCACATTACGAGGGCAGTTTCGATCCGCCGAGCGGAACGGGTGAAAGTTATGTTAATGTCTTAAGAGCATTAAAATCATTTGGTAATAATTCAAATTTGGGATTCATTATCACTGACCGGCGTTTTGACAATAATGGATCAGGTACAGTAATTGGTCTGGATGGTAATATCCGTTTATCCCGAAATTATAGTATTGTTGGGCAGGTTCTCAAAACCTATAGCAAAGAACCAAATGATTCTACCTCAACTCAAGAGATGGAAAGTGCGTATGGAATTGATGCATATAATACGCTTTTTGGCGACGATGGTTATAATGTAGCTCTTGATGGTGAGAGTTTTTCCGGCGAAGCCTTTATTACTCAATTCCGACGACGAGCTCGAAATTGGAATTTTACGGTCGATTTTAACCAAGTCTCGCCAACATACAGAACTGAAACCGGTTTTGACCCTTGGGTAAATTATAGAAACTTTTCAATTTACTCTCAATATAATTTCTATTTGGAAAAGGGTCTATTCGAGAGAATTACTCCACAATTTTACACAGGCGCAAGATGGGATTTCGATGGTTCAAAAAGATGGCGCAATCTTAACTTTGCACTTGAGGGTAATCTCAGATTGGCCCAAACATATTTTAATATCTCATATGGAAGCAATTCTGAGACATGGAGTGGAATCAATTACAATGATCTTTGGCATGCCGACTTAAATCTACATACAAGATTTGGCGGTAAAATTGAACTAGGTCTTAGTATTGGGCGCAATTTGGAGGCAATCCAGTATGCGCAGGCTCGTGGAAAAGCAACCTCAATAGATGTTTCTCTCGATTTGAAACCATTTGATCGATTGGTTATTGAGCCTAATATTAATTATGCCACAAGTAATGATAATATTACCGATGACAGAATTTATAGACAGTTTATTTCAAGGACCAGATTTAGATTCCAGGCCAGCAAAGCACTTTCGATTAGATTGGTTGTGCAATATAACGATAGAAAAATTGATTATTTCGATTATGAAAGTAAACGTTGGGATATTGATCCATTGTTAACATATCAGATCAGCCCGTTTTCAAAATTCTATATTGGTTCTACAATGGATTATAGACACTTCAACGAAGATACTAGCGATCCCAGCCTTTACAAAGAACAGTGGAAAATGTCATCAAGACAATTTTTTATGAAATTGCAATATCTGTTTCAGACATAACACATAATTATTATTCACGGATTTTATCCGTCTTGGACAGAGCCTGCAACGGGTAATGTTCATAAGAATAATAAGCAAAAGGAAGTTTCGCTCCTCCCTACATGAAACTTCCTTTTTTTATGTACACTCGCCGCATTTATTTTTCTGTTTACAAATATCTAATAATTTCACTATTATAAAATATGTCATGTATCTTTTGCAAAATCGCCGAACATAAGGCACCATCGAAAATATTTTTTGAGGATTCTGATATTATCGTTTTTGCCGATTTTAATCCCCGGGCTATAATACATCTTCTGGTGACACCTAAATATCATTGTTCTCGGATTATGGATCTACCCAATAATCTAACATTAAAAGTATTCGAGACCGTTCGAATTATCACTAAAGAGCTTGGGTTACACGACAATTTCAAATTAGTATTACATAATGGCGCCTTAGCCGGACAGATAGTCGAACACCTTCATTTTCATTATTTATCCAACCAAAGCAATATTGAAGTAAAATATAAAACTGTGATTAAATAAGTGTACTTCTTTGAAGGCATTTTTGCACTATAATATAAAAGCGAAATTCTCAATGACAATGATAACTTATATAGGATTCAAACGAACTAATATTTAGAACAGACAAATCAGACAAAGGCCGCAACTGTTTCATGCACTTTCTGTTCGGCCTGTTGCCAGTCATCTGTATCGGCACCATGCCATCCACCGCGTTTAACATAAATCGAATAAGCGACTTTTTCAATCAGATGTTTGACCTGCTCATAATCATGATTACCCAAATCGGCCACGATCTCATAACTATCTTTGGTTTTAATGATCAAACGAAAATCAAAACCCTGACTGTTTTTTTCTACAATAATCCGTTCGGGATCGTTTATGGTCAGTATTGGTTCGGCAATAGTTATAGCATCGCCTCGCCCGGCGAAAAACTGAATACCTTTGATAAATCGTCCCTTTTTCTCAAGCGCAAGTCCGATAAACGGACGGTTATCCAGAGCAATCTCTTTGTTCTTTTCAGAGTTTTTATATTTAATATTGATCTGACGGTATTGATTATCGGTGTTGAATTTTCTAATAAACTGCGCCCACTGCCCTCTTCTGATTTCCTTTGCCATAGTCATCTCCTCAATATTCATAATTACAGCAGATATCCATATCAGTTTGACAGAGAATCCATCGGTATATATTTCGGTTATTTGTTGTTTATATTTAATAATTGCGGGAATTTACGTCCAAAATGTACTTTTTTTGATTTTTTTCACTATTTCGAGGATAATTCGATAATTGGAGCTTCGGTCCGACATCCCAACCTGAACGGGAACCAATGTCCGATTCCGGAGGAAACATACATCTGCGTCTTACTGATACCATATTCGCCCCATAAGTACCTGTCCGGCATTAAGTTTTCAAAGAAACTCCGGTCACCGAGACCCATCTGACCACCATGAGTATGCCCGGCCAAAACAAGATTTACCCCCAATTCAGACGCTTTATCAAGCGCTTCCGGACGGTGTGACATCAGGATTTTGAACGAATCCACAGAAGATTTATCAAACGATTTGTTAATACTAGAATTCAACGATGTAACATAATCGCCATGCATCGATCGGGGATCATCGGCTCCGGCGATATAGACAGATTGACCTTTTATATTAATTGATTGACCGGAATCAATAAGTAATTGAACCGGAGAATTTTCATGAGCTTTTATAAATCTATCTATCCCGCGATAATATTCATGATTACCGGGAACGGCAAAAACTCCATTTGGAGCGCCAAATTCGGAAATCAATTTTAATGTTTCGGGGAGTATGTCAAGCTCATCGGCAATATCGCCGGTCATTAAAATCAGATCAGGATTATATTGTTGGGCAGAAAGCAAAACTTCTTCGATATGCGCAATATGTTTATAGATACCAAGATGCGAATCAGTAAGATGTAATATTCGCAATCCGTTTAATTGTGACGGAAGATTCTCAAAAGCCATTTTTCTGATATAAACATCAGTTTCAGTAAAAGCGCTTGCAACTCCACCGCTTCCCAGGGTTAAGGAAATCAATGGGAGGGCGGCGGCAGTACCTTTTAGAAAGAAACGGCGATGTTCATCAATTTTTTCAGGTTTTTCTGTATTTTCAGGTTTATCCGCCAAATTCACTCTTTCGCCGTCTTTTCTATTTTTTGAATTTTTTCTATTTTCAATCCAACGATTACTTAGATTTAAAAATCCTGATAACGGCAGAGTTACAATTAACCCAAGAAGTAAAATAATGACAATGGTTGTTATTAGAGCGCCGGTTTGGGCGAGCCATTCAGATTCGTTTCCCATGCCAATAATCCAGACAGCTACAGAGATCACTCCAATAAACGGTAGCAATATTGAGCCTAATTTAATTGGTTTATACTGCCACCAATCTTTGTTCAGGACCCTGATTAATAAAACCTCAATCAGGCCAATAACTGCCATTGCCGAGACGGCAAATAGTATCGGGTAAAAAACTCTCATGTTTAATTATACGAGTAATTTGTCAAAAAGGTCTTGATTTTTTGGACAGTATTAGCGTAAATATATAAAAGAAAAAAGCCAAACAGAGGCTCCGTTGGGGGTGGCGCAATTAACAAAAAACGCGCCTGAGATTATACCCCCCTAACCTGATCCGGATAATGCCGGCGTAGGGAAACGTTTATAGATTCGTTTTATCCGTCGGCGCGATTTATTCGCCGGGCGGATTTTTTGTTGGCCAAAATAAAGGGATCTGTAATGAGAAATTTGCTTTTGAATCTATTGGTTTTATTAATCCTGCTATTTTCATATGCAAACGCGGTAACATTTCGGGGCCGGGTCGTTGATAAAGACAATTTGGTGATTGAGGGAGTTAATATTCAAACTGACATCCCCGCACTTTCTACAACAACTGATAAAAATGGAATATTTACTCTTGAGACAGGTGATATGGTGCCTACTTATATTACTTTTGGTCATATCAGCTTTATACCAAAGATGCAAAAAATATCTGAGAATAGTTCCACCCAAATAAATATGGTTCTTGAACGGGCTATTTATCCGGGACAGAATATTAAAGTGACCGCCGAGCGAGCGGAATCAAGATTATCGCCAATTAGTTATTCCGATTTTTCGAAGAATGATATCGAACGGGATTATATGATCAGTGAACTTCCACTGCTTTTGGAAACAACTCCGAATCTTTATTCTTACGCTGATGCCGGAGGCGGTTTGGGATATAGTTATATAAAAATACGCGGATTTGATGATAAACGTATTGCCGTCTATATTAATGGTGTCCCGCTAAATGATCCGGAGGATCATGCTACTTATTTTGTGGATATTCCTGATTTCGCCGCCGATGTTTCCGATATCCAGGTGCAACGCGGGGTTGGGAATTCACTTTATGGTGATGCTTCATTTGGCGGTTCGGTAAATATCACATCATCCGGTTTGGAACGTCCGCGAAAAATATCTATGACAACAGGTTACGGACAGTTTTCGGCGAATCATAATTTTGTCTCTGAGATGCGTAAGCAATCGGTTGAATATTCATCGGGATTGATAGACGGTCGCTGGTCATTTGCCGGACGTTATTCAAAAATGTATAGCGGTGGATATAGAGAAAACTCATGGTCCGACAGCTGGGCCTATTATTTTTCATTGTCGCGGCTTGATGAGAATATGACTACCACGATCAATATTTATGGCGGACCGATGAAGATGCATCTGGCCTATTATGGTGTCGATCGCGGAACATTGTCAAATAATCACCGAAGTAATAGCGCTTATGGACTTGACTATGAAAACGCCACAGACAACTTTGATCAACCACACTATGAACTTCATAACACTTTTACAATAAATGAAAAAATACAATTCAAAAACACCCTTTATTATATTCGCGGTAAAGGATATTATGAACAGTTTAAAGACGAGCGTGATGTTGATGAGTACAATATTCAGCCTGAAAATCTGGCTGATCCGAGTATAACCGAAGTCGATCTGGTGCGTCAAAAATGGGTCACAAAAAATCAGTATGGCTGGAACCCGCGATTTGACTGGAACTATGATAAGGGTAAGGCGACTTTTGGATTATCATATTATCATTTCAACTCAGAACATTGGGGTCAGGTGGTTTGGGCTGAGAATCTTTTGGGAAGTATTAATCCCCGCAATCGCTATTACGAATATTTCGGCAAAAAGAATTTTGTTTCGTTATATGCTTTAAACTACTATAACCTTTCGGATAAAATTCGCCTGATGAGTAATATCCAGCTTAAATATTTGAGATATGATTTTAATCGCAACGCCCTGGGTGCATATTCAGCCGAAGCATTTGATCTTGATTGGCTGTTTTTATCGCCACGAATTGGTCTGACATATTTGCTTAATGATAAAGTCGATCTCTTTGTTAGTTTTGCGATCTCCTCTCGCGAACCGGCCGATCAGACTATCTTTGAGGCCGACGAGCCGGACACGGCGCCTTCGATTATAAACGGTAAACTAACGGCTGATTCGGAAAGAGTTTATGATTTTGAATTGGGCGGTAACTGGAACAACGACAACGCCAAACTGGGATTAAATCTTTTTTGGATGGAATTTGTTGATGAGATCATTCCTCAGGGCGGGCTTGATGATAACGGACGCGCGATTCTTGGTAATGCTGACCGTTCGGTCCATGCCGGGATAGAGCTGGATGGAACATATAAAATCAATAAATATCTTTCGATCAGCGGTAATGCTTCATATAATTATAACAGAATAAAAAAGTATTTTGTTTACAATGATACCGACTGGGATGGTACTGTTGATGACACAACTGATTTTTCAGATAATCCGGTGGCCGGTTTCCCAAACTATCTTGTGAACTTGATTGTTGATTGGGACAAAAAGCCATTACATCTCACTTATCGTTTGCGAGCGGTCGGCAAACAGTATATTGAAAACGGCGGGATAGACGATCTGGCAATTGATCCGTACTTGCTTTCATCAATTTCGTTTTCGGTGCCGCTTGGAAAAATCGGTGATAATGGTTTCCTGACCATTTCGGCTCGGATGAATAATATTTTTAATGAAATTTATGAACAATCAGGGTATGCCTATGAGTGGGGCGGGACATGGTATGGTGAGTACTTCCCCGGCGCCGAGGCAAATTATTTTATGCAGTTAAAATTAGACTTTGAGTAGGAAATATTGAACACAATTGATTACATAATTATTCTAGCTTATCTCGCCGGATTGATATATCTGGGAATATCCCGACGTCACAAAAGTGACTCGTCACCCGGGAGTTTTATTCTTGGTGGTCGGATGCTGACTCTCCCCGCTTTTGTGGCGACCTTGGTATCATCGTGGTATGGCGGGATACTTGGGGTCGGTGAGTACAGTTATCTGTATGGTGTTTCGACCTGGCTGGTCTTTGGAATTCCATATTATATCGCCGCGATGTTGTTCGCGCTGTTTTTAGCCAAAAGAGCCCGTCAGGCGGAAGTATTAACAATACCCGATAAACTCGCTAATGTCTACGGCAAACCTACCGCTGTGGCCGGTTCGGTTATCTTGTTTTTTATGACTCTTCCTGCCGCATATATACTGATGCTGTCGGTGTTGTTACAGATCCTTTTTGGCTGGCCGTTATGGATCGGGGCGGTATTAGGTACATTGTTTTCGGTTTTTTATGTTCATCTCGGAGGGTTTAAAGCAGTCGTGCGAACCGATCTGATGCAATTCGGATTGATGTTCGCCGGGTTTATAACTCTGTTTATTTTTCTTTTTATAGAGTACGGCGGATTTGAGTTTATTAGTAATTCTGTTCCCGAAACACATCTTACATGGCATGGAGGCAATTCGGGATGGTATATCGCAGTCTGGTATGTTATTGCACTGTCAACATTGATCGAACCGGCTTTTTATCAGAGGTGTTATGCCGCCAAATCGGCCAAAGTTGCCAAAAACGGAATACTCGTATCGATTTTGTTCTGGATTGTTTTTGATTTTCTTACTACCTCATGCGGACTTTATGCTCGGGCATTGTTACCTGAATTGACCAATCCGGTAGCATCGTTTCCGGCACTTGCACAAAAAGTTCTTCCGGCCGGACTACTTGGTCTCTTTGCGTTGTCTCTACTGGCAACAGTGATGTCAACGATAGACTCATATTCGTTTCTGGCCGCCTCGACATTCAGTCGGGATATAGTCTGGCGGATGTTTAAAATCGCCGAAAACAGAATAACATATTTCACTCGCATCGGATTGATTCTGTCAGCAGGAATAGCACTTATTGCGGCACTGTTTTTTGAATCGGTAGTTGATATCTGGCATGACTTCGGATCGGTCGGCACACCGGCGTTACTTATCCCACTGTTTTTTGCGTTCAACGGAAAACACAAAATGCGATCACATACAGCACTATGGTCAATAATTATTTCGGGATCTGTTTCATTTGTCTGGTTGATGTCTGGAAAGTTAAGCATTGACGGCACATACTGGCTCAGCCTCGAACCGATCTTCCCGGGCTTACTTATTTCAGCCTTATTTTATATTTTTTGTCAGAAAAAACGTATTTCATTATAGATTGACAAGAGTTTTCAACTCACGTATAATTACAATATAAATTGTCTGGGATTTATCTGATTTTAGGCCAAAAATTATGGGAATCTGTTATGTCTGGAAAATTAGAAAAAGAAAAACTGGATAAAATCCAAAGATACTTGAAAGATGAAAATCTCGACGGCTGGCTACTCGCTGATTTTCATGCACGAAACACAATCGCCGTAGAATTTCTTGATCTTTCAATGCATATGACCCGGCGCTGGTTTTATCTAATCCCAGCCGAAGGTGAACCGGTGGCGCTTATTAATATGATCGAAAAAGAACGGTTTGCATCGCTCCCGGGCAAAAAACTTTATTTTACCACATATCAAACGCTTGAGGAAAACATCCCCAAACTTCTGCAGGGAGCCGGAAAATTAGCGATGGAGTATTCCCGGTTTGGCCGACTGCCATATGTCGGCTTAGTTGATGCCGGCACAATCGAGCTGATCAGATCGTATGGAGTCGAAGTTGTTTCATCGGCTGATATTGTCGCCGGATTCCAGGCGCGATTGACCGAGAGACAAGTAAAGATGCACAAAGACGCGGCGATAATTGTTAATTGTATCAAAGATGACGCATTCAAACATATCAAAGAGTTTCTGGATCGCGGGCAGACGATCAACGAGCGGATGGTTGTTGATTTTATGATGAAACGATTTGAGCAGGAAGAGATGACGACCGACTTCGCACCGATCTGTGCTGTCGATGCTAATATCTGTAATCCGCATTATGACTCCGGCGAAGAAAAACCATCCGATATTAATAAAGATTCACTTATATTAATCGATCTTTGGGCCAAGTTCAAAAAACCTCACGCGGTGTTTGCCGATATCACCTGGATGGCATATGCCGGCGAGGTTGTCCCTGAAAAATATGCGGAAGAATTTAAACTTATCAGTTCAGCCAGAGATGCCGCGGTTTCATACCTCTGGGAGAAAAACGGCCAAACGGACCCGGTCTTCGGATATGAGGTTGACAATGCCTGCCGAAAAGTGATTAGCGATGCCGGATATGGTAAGTATTTTTTCCATCGGGTCGGTCACTCAATTTTAGAAGAGGGTCATGGCCCCGGACCAAATATAGATAATATCGAAACCAAAGATCGCAGGAAACTTCATACCGGTCATCTTTTTTCAATTGAACCGGGAATATATTTGGAAGATCATGGGATGCGAACTGAAATCAATCTGTTGATGACCGAGGATGGTCCCGAGGTCACTACTCAGCCAATTCAACAGGAAATAATTCCACTTTTGGGTTAATATGTATTTTACCGCCAGAATGTTACAAATTGTCGCCGACCGTTACGGCTATCCACCGGTGATCGCGATGGACGCACCGGTTGATGAGGATGAATATAATTTTATTCGTTCGACCCAGTCATATGGACGCAATCATGATTTTACCCTGTATATATTTAAAGGCAATAAAGTAATAGTGAACTCCAAACATCATTATCCTGACAGGCTGTATCGAGCACCATCAGGCGGACTCAAACCGGGTGAAGATTTTGAAGAGGGAGTTGCCCGGGAGGCGTACGAAGAGACCGGGTGTAAAATAAAACTTCAAAGATATATTTTGCAGGTAAATGTTTCGTTTAGTTTTGGACGCAAATCAATCCCCTGGCGGACTCATGTTTTTACAGCTCAACATGTCTCCGGGAAAATCGAACCGACCGATCATCGTGAGATAAAAGAAGCTAGATTAGTAGAACTTGCCGAATTTGATGGTTATAGAAATATAATCAAAAGATTGGAATCGGGCGGTTTGGCCTATCGGGCACATTTACATCAGGAAGTAATTAAGTTATTGTAGAACTTCGACATAACTAATTTAGTCGTTTTATAAACGCGATTGGGTTCGATTTTATTGAATATCTGTTTTTTGGGGCGGTATATTTTAGAAATAGATAAGGAGTCTTGATATGTCATCCGGAAGTTTTGTCCCGATTATAGCCGGTTCGGCGGCGGCGATTGCGGCGGCCGCGGCGGCAAAAAAAATGAGAGAAGAGGAAGAAAAGATGACTAAATATAATGGCGATGATCTGGATGGCTGGGAATTTAAAATTGTACGGGCCAATACCCGTAAATTTAAAACCGCCGAAATGGTTGAAAAAGTCAGGCAGGAAGAGGCCAAGGCAGGTTGGGAATTGGTTGAGAAATTTGATGACTATCGGATACGTTTCAAACGAAGGATTGAAAAAAGATCGATGGATGCTCATCTGGAAATAGATCCGTACCGCAGTCAGGTCAGTTCATCTAATGTTTCTATAATTGCTGTTCTTGTTGGCGTCTTTATTGCCCTACTGGGCGTCTTTATGGTGGTTGGTATAAAATTCGGTTTTGATAGAGTTATTATTGGCGGTTTTACTCTGCCGGGAATTATAATAAGTCTGATAGTAATTATAGGAGTGGCAGTTAGTATTGCCGCAGTTGTCAAAAAAAATAAGAGTTGAATATTTCAATATAATAAATCGTTCATTTTTTTAACTTAATAATTATCTCGACATATTATTTTAGTTTTTCATATTGATCTGGTAATTGACTTTGAGATAAATTTAATATAACTTCATTGTTATTATGGATATAGAAAATTATTCAATTGCGACCCAGGTATGGACACTAAGACATTTTGGGAGAGTCGGCCCACGAACTTTCCGCACGCTTATGATTCATTTTGGAAATCTTGAAAACATCTTCAGGGCCGAAATGGAAGACTTGCTTGAGATCAACGGACTCGGAGAAAAGCGGTCCAAACGAATTTGCGATTGTCACGAGACACTCGACGATGCCGAGGAATTTATCAATACAATGCGGGAAAGAGAGATTAAGTGTTGTACCCAGTTCGATGACGATTATCCACAACTGTTTAATGAGTTAAACGACCCTCCTCCAATATTTTTTACCAGGGGAAGTTTACCCGAAAAAGATGAAAAAACTGTTGGTATTGTTGGATCACATAAAGCTACCATCGAAGGTATTGGATATGCGGTCGATCTGGCCGGACTACTTGCCAAAAAATCTGTGTCGATTGTTTCTGGTTTGGCACGTGGGATCGATGCCTCGGCGCATATCGGGTGCATTCGTGCCGGTGGGAAAAGCTATGCGATTTTGGGTTCAGGGTTTGACAATATTTACCCAGAAGAAAATATTCCTTTGTCGATAGAGATGGTCGAAAAAGGCGGATTGATATCAGAATACTCACCTGACACAAAAAACAGTCCCGGTTTGAATATGTCTCGAAATCGATTGATAGTCGGTTTATCCAATGCTGTTATTATCGGTGAGATATTTGGCGATTCATCAGGTACGCTTGATTCGGCCAAATGTTGTGTTGAACTCGGTAAGCTGATGTTTATCCTTATCGACGGGTGCGAACGGGAAGGTAAAGATAACAAGGGTGTTGAGAAAGTCCTGGAGATGGGAGCTATCCCGATAACTCTTGAAAACGCGGTCGAAATAATAACCAAATCGTTGGTTTAGGTTTCTCTGATGGAAACGCCGGACAGTTATCTCACAATCAAAGGTAATGCCGAAACTGAAATAAAAATCAAAGCATCCAAATTTATTGGACGGGTATTTTCGTGTGAATCAGAAAATGAAGCGATAACAGTGCTGGAAAATATTCGTAAAAAGTACTACGATGCAACTCATCACTGTTTTGCATATCGAGTCGGTTTGGGCAAAGATATAATCTTTCGTTATTCCGATGATGGTGAACCGAATGGTACCGCCGGAAAACCTATCTATGACCGCCTTGAAGGACCTGACCTGACTAATCTGATTTTAATTGTCACCCGCTACTACGGCGGGACAAAACTTGGCACTGGTGGTTTGACTCATGCCTATTCCGATACGGCCAAAGCTGTTTTGGATAAGGCAGGCAGTTTGGAAAAATATATTACGGATAATATTTCGATGGTTCTGCAGTTTTCAGATTATAGTAATGTCGAGCGAACGATACATCAGATCGGCGCAAAAATAATCGAATCTGATTTTTCTGATATTGTGAAATTAACAGTCAAAACTCGTCTTTCGCTGATAGAAAAACTAAAAAGCAATCTGATCGACTTAACCTCGGGGAGAATCAAAATTGACTAAACTTTTTGATTGTCTTGGTCTTGGTATCGCCCCGGTCGATATCCTGATGCAGTTGAAAGATTATCCTAAAGCGGGTGGTAAAGCTGACGCTGAAAAAACAACAATCCAGGGTGGCGGACCAATTCCAACCGCAATGGTTACTTTATCACGACTTGGTAAAAAACCGGCTCTTTTATCTGCTGTTGGTGATGATGTTTTTGGAAAATTCGCTATCGATGAGCTCAAAAATGAAAAAGTCGACAGTTCGCTTATAGTATTAAAAAAGAAGCCATCTGCTTTTGCCGTCGGATGGGTCGAAAAAAAATCTGGCCGACGTTCTATTGTGCTGGATATGGATATTGCCGTTAATCCCAATGATATAAAAATAAATAAACTACCGAAAGTAAGGTCGATACATATTGATGGCCGTTACATGCCCGCCTGTTTGAAGCTGGCCCGCTGGGCCAAAAAGCACAAAGTGCCTATTTTTATGGATGTCGGCTCGATCCGCAATGATGTCAGCGCTCTTTTTCCGTTAGTGGATCATTTGATTTGCTCAGATGATTTCGCTCTGCCATATACGAAAACAAAAAATGTCAAATCGGCTATTGAAAAATTACTAAATATATGCAATGGTACAATAGTTGTTACTTCCGGTACAAAAGGTTCAATCGGATTTGAAGAAAACACAGGATTCGCCAGACAAAAAGCCTTCAAAGTAAACGCGATCGATACCACCGGGGCCGGCGATGTTTATCATGGAGCCTATATATTCGGTTTCCTAAGTGGAATGTCTTTAAAAGACAGAATGCGGACAGCGTCTGCGGCATCGGCGATAAAATGCACCAAACCGGGCGGACGAACAGCGATACCAACTTATAATCAAATCAAGAATTTTATAAAATCAGGGGCAAAGAAGTATGCTTGAGTTTTTTGTCACATTGGCCGAAATCGATCAATCACTGTTCTTTTTTATAAATCAAACTCTTTCAAATCCGGTGACTGATATACTGATGCC
Organism: Candidatus Zixiibacteriota bacterium; assembly: GCA_024230695.1. The sequence continues at coordinate 5,391 of JAAERC010000551.1, read as the reverse complement.
GTTTTTCACAAAAGATATGAATTTAAAAATATTTTACGCCACCTGTCTGTTTTTGATTTTGTGGAAAGGCGACAGTAAACTAAGACTGGCGGTAATATTCTCACTTGTAACAGTTGCGATTTGTGATCAGACTGTCAGTACTTTTCTTAAACCAATGCTGGGTCGTCTAAGACCGTGTCATGAGCTGGAAGTAAATCTTCTCGTCGGATGCGGCGGTGGATTATCGATGCCATCATCACATGCGGCAAATTTATTTGGTCAAGCATTTTTCTTTCGGAAAGTAGCCCCATTTACAGGAAAATATCTGATTCCATTGGCAATTGTGGTAGCGTTATCACGAGTGTTTGTCGGGGTGCATTATCCGGCCGATATCTTAGTCGGCTCGGCGATAGGTACATTGGCCGGTTTGGGCGTGGCATATGGCTTTTTGCAATATTTACCATGGATGCAAAATTTCATCAAATCTAAATTTGTTAAAAAGTAACAATTCCTTATAACCTAATCACCTCCAATTAATTACAGCAAAATGGGTTCGTTTCGCATATAAAAAGTTTTTGGACTAAACCCGATCACCCACTCAAATTATGTGAACAACAAAAATGGCTTTGTTCCGTCATTTTTTACCTCCGAACTATCAAACCGATGTTGTTTCTGATTACTCCACATATAGGCATTTATTCCAAAAGAAACAATTCTCTATAATCATTCATATACAGAATAGCCATAAACAGTATCAACATTGGTCTGGTGGGGAAAATGTTGGGATTCAGTGGGTCCAAATTCCTGAACTTTCAACGTTTTGCGGAGCGCAAATTAATAATTGTCAAAACTAAATGGGTTTCGATATGGAATGTTATTTAGAGTTCTAATGTAATTGATTGGTAAAAAAAGTCATTGACATTCTTTCTAAAAAAAATTAAAATATATTGTTAGTTTTGTCGATAACTCTTTTTATGGAGTTATGATATTGCCAGAATATTAAATTTTACCATATATATAGTAAAAGTTGATTTTTGGTGAAAAATAGGCAAATTAATATTATTGGAGGCGAATATGATACCAAGTGCACTAACAAATCGTGGCCCATATGCTACAATATGGGGACATATTAAATCTATTGATAACGCTTTGGGTAGAGCACTGGATGAGAAGGGTCAAGACACTCTGACAGACTTGGATAGAAATCGCATAGAAGAGCTCATAGTTTTTTTGAAAGACGCAATTTTAACTGAAAGTACTGGTACAGACGTAAAACCCGAAAGTTTATTTTCGATGGATGCTGGTAGATCGGAGTTTAGTTCAGCAATTGATCTCCGCCAAAAATTGAATACTATTAAAATATTTCAGGAATGGCATAAACCTTCAAAAAGAGCACTTGATGCCAGTATTGAGCGCCTGACTAATGCAGCGGCAGGTTATCTGAAAAGCTCGGAAGGTGTTCTATTTCCAAAAAACGTCCCACGTAAAGAATTCAGTATAATGAAATCGATAATAACAGCTCTATTAATAGATGCTGAAACAGATTTACAGGGATAATACGGGTTTAATAGATGAATTTTGCAGACGATGAGCCCAATGCAATATTATCTAAATCACTTATTTTAGCTTCAAAAACGGTTAATCGGCTTAATCAAATAGACCAATATCATTTTCCTACAGATTCATCTAATGATGCGCGTCAATTATTAATTGACTCGTTTATACAATTGCAAAAACCTGAAAATGTTATTGCAATGGACCCTTCTGTTTTATACAACCGATTAATTGCTCTTCAAGAACTATGCGATCTTATTGTCCAGTCCTCAGTTGATAGCATTTCATGGCCACTTGTAGGATACTGTGATGATATCTGGAAAAGTTTTTTTGACACTAACAATCACAAAATATTTTACTCCGTAACCCCTGAACATAATTATTCAATTTTCAATTTTTCAGCATATGTCGCAAGCTTATTAGACTGCTTGCTATCGCCCACGATAATTAAAGAACTTATAAAAAAAGAAATTCATTGCCTGCAATTGGCATCAATAGAAGATGATAATTTACCGCTTTATGCAATTATTGGTCATGAGTTTGGTCACACGGTTTTTGACCGCCGCAAATCTGAGATATTTCCAATACTTGGAAATCATTTCATTGAAGTAATCAATCAAATTAATAAACATTTCATTGATAATGAGAAATCACAGGCTGAGCGTCGTCTTCGTCGAACAATTGAAGTTGTCAAGGCAATGGCTGAAGAACTGTTCAGTGACTTGGTTGGCTCATTGCTAATGGGACCAGCATATTTTCTCTCATCCTTTGAAATGTCTTGGGGTTACACGGGATCTACATTTCGTATATTATTGGCACCAGAAGCAATAAATATTCGAGCATATCCCAGCGACTTATTTCGGCTTAACTGCACAAAAACATGGACAAAGGTTGAAGACTTTTGTAAGAGCGCTGATATAGATTTTAATAAATTGAAATGTTCAGAATTAAAACAACTATCAAAATGTTTATCGACTATACCAACGACAAACGATTCGGATTGTGCAAGTGTTCGTCCTAAATCAGATATTGACGCCGCTATTATCCGTGACGCTATTGAATTGCAAATTACTCAAATTAAAAGCTCATTCAATAATTTCCTCGCAGATGCAGCGGCTCAATTAAGAAGCTGGTATCCAAGTAGTATTGTAAGTCTATCCACCAACGACATTGGCGAATTGCTACTAAGATTACAGCATAATATATTACCGAATATTATTCCCGATGGTACATTGCGGGGCAAACCGGCAAATTTGGCATCTATTCTGAATGCTTCAGCACTTCTAAGACTACAACTCCTTGCCACAGGCGATTCCAAAGATCAGGAATCTTTGGCGCGTCGTATTGGGAGGATAGAACGATTAACAGCAAAGGCATTGGAAGTTTCCTTTATTCAAGACCGTTATAACCAGTGGGCTAAGGACTAGACATGGGTGTATTGAATAGAACCGAAATTTATAGTCGTATGTCATTAGCTGACTATAAGACTAAATTAGTTGTAACCCCTTTACTCAACGAAGAACAAGTTGGCCCTGCATCAATCGACATTCGACTTGGATCTTCAATAATAATCCCACGCAAGACTTACATGGACAAACAAGATGTTACTGATCAAAAGATGATAAGAGAAGTCGAAGAACGACTCTATGAGCGCTCTAGGCTCCGTCATAATTCCAAATTTATTCTTCACCCCAATCAGCTTATTTTGGGTGTAACATATGAATATCTATCTTTACCATACGACTTATGTTGTACCATTGCCAGTCGCTCATCATGGGGACGTCTTGGTTTAGTTATCGCAACAGCTGCGATGGTGCAGCCAGGATATAAGGGTTGCCTTACTCTTGAATTGGTAAACTTAAGCGAAAGCCCTATTGCACTTTACCCTGGTCTCACAGTTGGGCAACTTATATTTCATGAAGTTCCTTCAAAGGGTAGCGTGGAATATTATAAAGGTCGCTACAATTGTCCAACGGAAGCAGAGTTGCCTAAATTTTTCATGGGAAACCTAGACGCGGAGATGGAATTCTGGGGTAGGAAAAAATAACCAATTCCCGAAAGTATAATAACTGTCATAATATTTAATATTTTTTTATAATATTATATCAAATACTATTATCATTAAATTTCGAGATTTTTGTAGTAGGATTGCCCACATTTTGTGTCGATTTTAAAACACTTTCCCCACGGCATCGATGTTGATTTTTACATCATATCTTAATTATGATGACAAGAATACAAAAACCAAAAATTACAATTTTACTACACATTTATTGGCCAAAAACCTCGTTTTGGCAAAACGAACCCATTTTCGCACTAAACTTATGGAGGTGGTTAGGTTACGAGGAAATAGTTGAATCGCCAGATAAAGTATTTTACACAAAACACTAAATCGGAAAAGCAAACCCATTTTGCTGTAACCAAAAGGGGGTGATAAAGATATAAGAGGTTTTTACAATCAAAAAAGGGATATGGTACAAAATTTAGTAGTAAAACTGTAGAAATCTTAAAAGGGTTTCGATAATAAATCTATGTATTGAAAAAAGTAGGAGTCTATATCGGCATTTCGACGAGGAGGTACTTCTTATGAAGTTTGGCGCCCATATTCTCTGCCGCACGGCACATCAACTCGTTAGTCTCCAAAATCCATGACAACTCGGCCCAATGATAACCAAACTCAAGTCCTTTTTGATATGTCTCGATAAAAAACATATTATCGATGCCGCGTTTTTGGTACTCTTTGATAACGCCCATCGTCAGCATTCTAACACCATTGATTTTGTTTTTGACTTTTGTGTGCCAGAGAAGTTTTAAAGCACCAGTCGGGAAAAGTCGGCCATTAAGCTTTATTAGGGCCTGGTTTATATCGGGAACAGCGAGACAAAACGCGGCCGGTTTTTCATCGACAAAGGCGATAAAAGCCATCCGGGGATCAACTATCTGTTTGAGATGTTTGGCCATATGAAAAAATTCATCTTTTTGCATCGGCACAAATCCCCAGTTACGTTCCCAGGCACGGTTGTAAATATGGTTAACAAGAACCATCTCTTCGTCGAATTTGGAAAAATCCATAGACCTGATAGTGATTCGGCTTCTTTTCTTGATTCTTTCAACTATTCTTAACTGCCGTTCATCTATCGGTGTTTCCTGAGTGATCAAGTATGCGTTGAGACCCATCACTTTTTTTAGGCCAAATTTTTCAGCCAGTTTGGGCAGGTATGGGAAATTCCAGGGATTCATAATAGTCGGCGGTTTGTCGAAACCTTCGATCAAAAAACCGATCTCATGATTGGTCGAAAAATTGGTCGGGCCTCTCATTACTTCCATGTCCTCTTTTTTGAGAGTGATCATGGCAACTTTAAGAAGTTTCGAGGCGACATCGTAGTTTTCGATAACATCAAAAAATCCAAAGAAACCGGTTTTTTCCATATGAAATTCATTATGCTGATAATTAACACAAGTGGCGATTCGACCGACTATCTCACCATCTTTTTCGGCCAGAAACAGTTTTGTTTTGGCTGACCTGTAAAATGGATTTTTCTTCTTGTCAAAAAATTCTTTTCGTTCAGAAATCAGAGGTGCGACCCAGTTTGGCTCATCTTTGTAGAGCTTGAAGGGAAACATGATAAACTCTTTTTGCTGTTTACCGGATTCTACTTCGACGATATTGATGTTATCTGACATATATATTTATTATTAGATAATTCCTATTTTTTTGCCAATCTTTTCAAACACATCAAGAACACGATCAAGATGTTCATCGGTATGAGTGGCGGTGTATGATGTCCTCAAAAGAGCCTGGTCAGGCGGAACTGCCGGAGATATTACAGGATTAGTAAATATCCCATTTTCGAATAG
>JAAERC010000550.1 GCA_024230695.1 Candidatus Zixiibacteriota bacterium | reverse complement strand
GTCATGTTGAAGATGTGAGGGAATAAGTAAACGGCCTTGACGGTCAAGATTAATGTTAACAGCTACGGAATGAAGCAAACGGCTGAAATACCTGAAATCCTTCTGAGTGAAATTTAACCCGCTCAGACGCTGTTGTATCTGTTGCCATTCGCTTCCAGGGTATAGAGCAAGACATCCGTCCAATCCCTTGGTGAGAATGAACTCATTGTTCGATTTGGATATGTCTTCTGATGGCCTGAGTTTTGATGGCAAAGAGATTCGTCCCTTTTTGTCCATCAATACTGTAAACTGGCCATAAAAGCCTTCCATCGGTGTCCTCCACTTTACACCACTTTATTCCAATTCTCTCCTCCATTAAGCTACAATTTCCATTAATTGTCAAGAAAAAAAACATTTTATTTCATGGATATAACTCGTTTATTTGCAACAACTAACGAAATATAATATACCTCATACTTCTAATATTATCATTTATTTAAAGTTTCAGCCAATAGTTATAATAATATAAATCAAAACAATCTTTAAGAAACTTCCATAAAGTATGGGGTTACAACAATATATTTTTGATTTATTGGTGTCGGATCAATGTTATCTCAATTTTCCACAGAATCTCTAATGTTATGCAACACTACCAGTTATACATTTTTTTTAATTATTTATTTCAACTGAACCAAAAGGCAAGCCACTTGCAATAAAAATCATTGACTCAAATTGAAACAGGAGGAGTCGATGATACGGAATTTAACATCTTTAATCTTTGTGGTCTGCTTTCTTATTGGATTATCCGTAAAGGCTGATAACATCGAGATATCCTTTTTTCCTGATTCTTTGATTCAAACTGGTGAAAACAATAATTTTTCCTATCCGGCAACCCAAACAATAACCATTAATCCCGAATTTTCTTTGCCGGTACAAACTGTTTATATCAATTCACCGGTCGGATCTTCCGGCCTTTCTGACATAAGTATTTCGATTGATAAAACGAATCAATTGCAAATAGGTTCGGTAACAGAAGATAAATTAAGATTCACCGGTCTTATTACGGCGTTGGAAGATCAAAGAAAATCTTCACCATTGCACAATATTTCAAATTTTGAAAATGTACTATATGACAAACAGATCATTAATAAAAATGGAAACTCGATAATTGCTCTTTCAATTCTGCCAGTCACTATTGATAAAGATAAAAATCTTATCTTAAACAAACATGTAACTATCAATACCAACAATCTTTCAATTGAAACATATAATAGTAAGAATCTTCATACAGCTCTTGATAATTATGCATCATATAATGCAAATATTTTCTCCAACAAGGTCGGTTCATCTGATAATGATATTATCCCCCAGTATGTTATTATTACATCGGGCGATTTGGCTCCTGCTTTTAAAGAAATGGTTGATTTTAAAAACGCGATTGGTATTTCAACAATAATTAAATTAACCGACTCTATTTACGCCAATTATTCTGGTTTGGATGATATCGAAAAAATACGTAATTATCTGATAGATTTTTACAACAATGGCGGTGAGTATGTTCTACTCGGCGGTAATGATGCTATCATTCCAGTTAGATATTTGTACTATTACAATACCAGCACACAACCTTCAAATCCATACAATCTAATGCCGTCAGACTTATATTATGCCGATCTTGATGGTGACTGGGATGTTGACGGTGATGGTATCTGGGGTGAGCCGACCCATGATGCCCCTGATATTGTCCCCGAACTTATGGTTGGACGTTTACCGGTAATGACGACTACTGCTATTGAAAATTATGTTTCCAAACTCATTCTATATCAGACTAATCCCGGGTTTGGTAACTTTGATTATTTGGAAAACACATTGATATTCAGCTCTGACCAGATGCGCGATTATCCGTCAATGGGACAGCATGGTTTTATCGCGAATGAACTCCCCCCCAATGTCTATACTGACACTTCACAGACAATCGAAATGCCGAATGGATCCGATCCCAGCCCGACCAACCCTAATGGCGCCGCGGGAGTCAATAAAATATCTGAGGGTTTTGGTTTGGTACATATTCTGGCTCATGGCCGCCTTGATGGTTTCCGGGTAAAATCCTCTGGTTATGACGACTGGCCGGCAGCATTGATCCTTTCGACACCGCAAAACAGTCCTCATGGAAGTTTAATTAATTTGGAGCCTAATGGAAAAGTATCTCTGTACTATTCGCTTTCATGTCAAGTGGGTGGATATGACCTGGATAGTACCAATGGACAAGCAGGTGACTGGTCATTTGTCGAAACCGCCATTGCCGCAGAAAATGCCGGCGCAATTGGAATGATTGGCTATTCACGATGGGGTTGGGTTTACTCCAGCTATTATCTTGAGGCATCTTTCACAAAACATCTTTATGGTGATGCCGATGGCAATCCGGTCAAAGCAATGTATTACTCATGGCTCGACTACCCATATTATCGCGACTTGATTTATGGACAAAATTATTTCGGCGATCCAACTCT
>JAAERC010000549.1 GCA_024230695.1 Candidatus Zixiibacteriota bacterium | reverse complement strand
CCAAAAACAAGATAAAATTCAGATCCCGTATGCAAAATAAGGAGTTGGTTTGCATAAACTGTGGGTGCTTGATTAACATCACCCCATTTAACAGGGAGAACAACTCCATCTGGTTTATGTTCGTTATTATCCATATCTTACATTTCCTCTTAGTGTTTAGTGATTCTCATTTCTATCGCCTGATCCCATACAACGAATGTTCCATAAAATAGTAGGATTGTATTTTAGCTTAACATGTTGATTTTAAAATATTTATGACTTGCTTTTCAGTTTTTTTCTACTGGCTACAATTATTCCTAAATACGGTAGCACTTCAGGAAGCCTTACCTCAACAGATTCCAATAACTGGTTCTGATCTTCTCTTGGCTGCGGTATTTGATGGCAAAATTTACCGCCTTTGATTGCCATCTTCATCGAGCAAATCTGGCTTAAGCGATTCAATCCTTCTTTAACAGTCAAATCAATATTTTTCCAGGCTAACTCTAATTGACGCGTAATTAAATAGGACAGCATAACGATTAAGGCATGACCGCGACTACTTTTCTTAGTCCAAACATACCAGGGTCTTAATTCTAACAATCCTGTTTTGCAAATCCGAAAAGCGTGTTCTACTTTAGCTAAGTCTTTATAACGATCATGAAGAATCTGCTTGTCAATCTCTTTTGGCAAATCGCTTTTTATCACATAACAACCGTCCAGTTTACTGATCTCCACCAATTTAGCCTCATCCTTAACCAGGCTCAATGTTCGACCTGAGGCTTTAACACTCAACCATTTGTCCATCTTCAGTCGTTCAATTTTAGTCCGGATTCTCCTCAAAGCGGTCGAGACCCAGGCACGTTTATGGTCTGCTAAATACTGATTTCGATCCTGCATTAAATTTTCAATCTTTGCTTCTTTGGCGGCTCGTGTGGCGGTCATCTCTTTGGCTCGCTGCGGATTACGACGTAAAACATATCGAATTTTGTCGTGTTCAACCTCGCAGATTTGTTCTTCAAACAAATCCAATTGGAAAACCCCGCTCTTTAAAAAGGTCTCGATTTGAACTTTGCTTATGGCCGTGATATAGTTAAAATCAGAAGCGCCTAATTCTTCAATCTGTTTGCTTTTGATCATGCCCCGATCACCTACGAAGGTTACTCGTTGGCAATTAAATACGCTGGCCGCCTTCTTGACTTGATTGCTAAATGTTTTCAAATCACTGCTGTTGCCCTGAAATAATTCTACTGAAACAGGATCACCGCTTTCGTCGCATAACAAGCCAACCACAATTTGCTGTTTGCCTTTCTTGCCGTCGCGTTGATAACCCCAGTCACCCAATTCATGCTGACTGCCTTCCAAATAACTGCTGGTAACATCGTATAAAAATAACTCCGGTTTGAGACCCTTGCGCCGAATCCGACACAAACGCTTCTCGATTCGGGATTGCTGCTCTGTTAACCACTTCAGATTGGCATACAAATCATCTTCGTTAAAGCTTTCTCGAATATTTAAAATATCACACAACTCGTGTGATTCGGCAAGACGAACCGCAGACAAGCGCGAACCTCGATTAATTACCCGGGCAATAACCTGCCATAAGGCCAACTGTCCCGGTTTATTCTTGCCCAGGGCTTTTTCAATTCCCAGGCGTTTGGCCAGTTGATAGACCAACCAGGCCGCACCAACACTTCGACCCTGTTTCAGTTCAATATCCTTAGTCGATTTGAGCACAATCAGATTTTTTTTATGTTTTAAAGCCAATTTCATGGCTTTAACCTCATCTGGATTGCAATGGGTCAGATTGGTAATGGTTCGGGTCTTAACTCTCCCGTCTTTCCGGTAAGATTCTCTCAGCAAAGTACAGACATGCGAGATTTTACCGGTTGATGTTTTTGTGTTAATACTTTCGATATACATGCTTACTAATATAAGCTATAAATTTTATTTGTCAAGAACTTTTTTTAAATTATACATGCCTACATTATTTACTTTCTTTAATACCTAATTCAATTAATATCAACAGTTAAATCATATTTATGCTTGGAACTTTCGATACAATTCAGTTGGGCGATACCGCGATGGCCGCCGCGTTATGGATTATATCCGGCCTTCTCTACCAAGTTTAATCCTTACACCCAGTTTTGTCAATAAAATTTTCTTTTACCTCCGCTAAAAGCGCCGGCTTTCGGCAGAATCTTCTGCATAATCGGCATCAAATTTTCTATTTTCAACAGAATTTATCGGATCAGGGTCCACCTCCCACTCGATCCGCGTCAGGGTATGTCATTTGATTGCAGCCGTATTTGGAGCACACCTGTCGCTCCGGCTGCTCAGTATTTCCCGCCTCGCGACGACGCATGTGGCGTTTACTACTACCCTG
>JAAERC010000548.1 GCA_024230695.1 Candidatus Zixiibacteriota bacterium | reverse complement strand
AAGTTTTTTAAGGCTTTTGGGGACCCGACCAGATTAAAAATATTGAGTCTTCTTGCCACTAAAGAGATGACAGTCAATGAGATAGTAAAAAAAATCAAATTATCTCAACCGACTATCAGCCGCCATTTGGGAATTTTGAGAGAAGCTGAAGTAGTTATTGACCGTCGAGATGGTCAGCAGGTTTTCTACAAACTGAATAAAATATCTGTAGGTGATTGTTGTTCAGGCTTTTGTGATTGCTTAGAGGTTAAAGTAGTTGACGGGGGAAAGAAAAAAAAATGATAAATATGAAAAAAATGGTTTTTTTTTGAAACATATATTGACATATGCGCATATAAGTATATATACATAATTAAGAAAGGTGGTTTACAGATGGAAAAAGAATTAGGACAGGTCAAGTTTACCGAAACCGATGACGGTTTCAGAGTTGATGTCAAGGGCAAAAGTTTAAAAGAAGCTCTTGCCTGTGGTTGTATGCCTATGTTTGGCGGGGCAAAGATGATGAAAATGGAATGTTGCCCCACTGAGAATGGGAAAATGGAGGATTGTTGTCCTCCCGAAAAGAAAAAAGAGAAAGAATAATTTCAAAATCTTTAACAAGGAGGATGTAATGACACGATTCAATATTCCGAGAATTGCGCATTGCGGCGAAGGCTGTCTAATACTGTCCCGGATATGACACAAAACTATCTTTAACTTTAAGTTTCAAGTCCCGGGTTTTCTGCCCGGGATTTTTTATTTTATTTATCAGCAAAACTGCTTTCGACGCTAAGATAAGTTTGTATATTGGTTTGATATGAGTTTGAATGAACCGACAAAACTTGATTTTTTACCTGATGTTGATTTTGAAAACATTTTAACTAACCCAATCCTTGATATTTCGGCAAGATTTTGGGATAGTGATAGATATGATGCGTTCAAAGTCTGTTATCGTTCGATGCGCCTAATTGATGATTTGGTGGATGATCGGAAATCAACAAAGAAAAAAATATCAAAAATCGAATTGATGCAGATGAAGCGGGTTATGGCCAAATGGATGAAGGCAATGCGAAAAAAAGATGGCTCCGATCCTTTTCGACACGAGTTACTTAAAACGCTTGAGACATTTAATATCCCATTCTGGCCATGGGAAAGATTGTATAAGGCGATGATTTTTGATTTGGAGCATGATGGTTTTGGGAGTTTATTAGTCTTTTTGCGCTACTCTGAAGGAGCGGCGATATCGCCGGCCTCGATTTTTATGCATCTGTGCGGAATTACTAAAACCGAAAATTATTATACGGAGCCACAATTTGATATTCGTCTGGCGGCTCGGCCGCTTGCCTTATTTTCTTATTTTGTCCATATTATCAGAGACTTCCAGAAAGATCAATTGGCCAATCTAAATTATTTTGCTGATAGTAAACTTATTCAGCATGATCTCACTCGCGAAAATCTTCGCGATGTCGCCGAGGAAAAATCGATATCATCTTCATTCCGTGATCTGATGGCAGATTATTTTTTAATAACAGATTATTATCGATTAAAGGCGCGCAGAGTTTTAGATAAAACAATTCCACTATTGGAGCCAAAATATCAATTGAGTTTAGAGATGATATATAGTCTCTATTATCAGATATTTGAAAGGATCGATATTGAATCAGGAAAATTTTCGAAAATCGAATTAAACCCAAGCGCGGATGAAATAAAAAATAGAATTGAGCAAACTATAAATAATTTTGAACCGTTAGTACAAAGATAAATTATTATCAACTACTTACTGCGACCTCTTTTTTATCAAGTACTTTTCTAATACAGGATGCCAGTAATCTCATTGTAAGAGGTTTTCTGATATACAATTCAATTCCGAGTCTTCGTGATTCTTCGACCCTTGAAGATTCCGCGAATCCCGAAACAATAATTGCTTTTTGATTTGGATAGATTTCAAGAATTTGCCTGAATGTTTCTGTACCATCGATACCATCGGGCATGATCATATCAAGCAATAATAGTTCCTGTGGGTTATTTTGTACAAACTCAATCGCTTTTTCGCCGCTATTGACAGCAGTCGCCTTATATCCAAGTTTACCAAGTATCATCAAAGCTACTTCGCGTTGAGCTTTATCGTCGTCGATGACAAGGATTGATTCGGTTCCGCCAATAATTTCATTTTCATTTGGAGTATCAATAACGTCCCGGGTGATAGGGAAATATAAGTAAAAAGATGTTCCCTCACCGATTATGCTTTTAAGATCAATAAATCCATCGTGATCTTTCATAACGGTATCTACAACGCTTAATCCCAGGCCGGAACCTCTTCGCTTATCGGATGATTTTGTACTAAAAAACGGATCAAATATACTAAGTCTGACATCTTCAGGAATCCCGCAGCCAATATCAGATATTGTCACTTTAATATACTCGCCTTTTGGTATCTGTCCGTAGTTGATAGTCAAATTGTCGGCATAGTAATTTTCTGTTTTAATAATAATGTTTCCAACGTCTTGCATAGAGTCGCGGGCGTTGTGGATAAGGTTTGATAGCACTCGACTTATTTGAGCACTTCCTCCTTTGATATTCATCAGGTTTTTGGTAAAATTGGTCTCAATTACAATCGTTTGCGGCAAAATACCATGTTCCCCAATCGCAAACTGGATGACTTCATTCAGGTTTAAAACTTCCTGATTATAATGTCCCCGTCTGCTAAGCGTGAGAAGTTGCTGATTTATCTCCGCGATTTTGTTGGCCGATTTTTCCATATCGTTAATATATTTTATGATTGGTAGATCATCCGGCAGAGCTTCTTTTATAAAATCAGGATAGGCGACAAGTGGAGCAAGAAGGTTGTTAAAATCATGAGCGATCTGCCCGGCAACCCGTCCTGCAGATTCAAGACGCTGGGCACGAGATTCCTGTTCCTGTAATCGTTTTGTTTCTGTTATATCTATTATTGAACCTAGAGCGCCAGTGATACAATTATCATTATTATAGTAAGGATTTACTACCACTAATAATGATTTTTTGATTCCTTTGGCACTTATAATTTCAATTTCATATTGAGAATGCAATCCTTGTTTTCGTTTATCAGTTTCCGATTGAATTATTTGCTTTTGGTTTTCCGGTATATAATCAAGAAGATTATTACCAATCATATTTTCAGAGGATTCCTCATCAAAGATACTTGCGTAGGCGGGATTGCATAGTTGAATGACCTCATTTTCATCAACCAAACCTACACCTTCTATCAGAGAATTAAACAACTGATGATAACGTTTTTCAGACTTTTCAAGTTTTATCTCGGCCAGCTGGCGGTCAGTGATGTCAACTACTGTACCCTCCATATAATCCTTATCCGGATATGCTTTTACCGAGAGGGAAAAAGTAACCTCACGACCGTCATAAAGAATTAATTCTGTTTCAAAATCCTTTAATTCACCATATTGTTTTAATTTAGCAAGTAGTTCTTTTCTTTGATCGGAGTTTTGATACAAATCGACCGATTTCATTTTTCCAATAATTTGATCTATCGGAAGGCCCAATTGTTCAGCGGCTCTGGGATTAACCTCTATAAAAGTACCATCGGAAATCCTGGTCCTAAAAAATCCAACAAGAGAATTATCAAAGAAATTTCGGTAATGTTCCTCACTCTCACGCAATGCTTCTTCGGCGCGTTTTCGTTCCGATATGTCGATTCCCATACCGGTGAGATAAGTTTTGTCGTTGATAATCACCCGACGCCCTGTAAAATAGTATGGAATCTTTTTGCCATTTTTTAACAAGAGGTTATTTTCCATTGAGGAATACCCAACTTCGAAAACCTCCTGCATCTTTTGGGCGCATTTTTCATTATCAGCGCCTTCGGAAAAGAACTCAAGGGCCATCATTGATTTCAATTCCTCATCGGAATAGCCAGTGACTTTTTGCCAATTGTCATTTTGTCGGAGAAATGAATAGCCTTCCATATCGATAATGTAAAACAGTCCTGGCAGGCTGTAAATTATGGAATCATTAAAATTGTGCGCTATCCTGAGTTCTTTTTCTGCCAATTTGCGCTCGGTGATATCTCTAACAATAGCTTGAATTACTGGTTGGTCATCCAAATTAATAGCACGTAACATAACTTCCGCGGGAAATGCTTTACCAGACAAATCCTGATGCATCCATTCAAAACGATTACAGCCATTTTCAAGTGCTTTTGCTATTTGCTTATTGGCAAGGCTTAGTGAATCCGTTCCGCATGGCTGTAATTTGGGAGATATATCCGCCGGATGTAATTTACAATACTCCTCCTCGGAGGGACAATCAAATAATTTAAGGGCCGCTTTATTGCAATTAATAAATTTCCCGTCTCGAAAAATCATTATCGCATCACCTGATAAATTGAATAAGGATCGATGTTTTGCTTCTGATTTTTTCAGTTCCTCCTGGGTTTGCTTTCTATCCGTGATATCGCGCAACGATGTCACCCGGATTGGGTTTCCATGATAATCAATCATGCGACCTTGTATCTCGGCCGGGAAGGTTGTACCATCTTTACGTATCGCCGTTACATCATAAGGTTCCTCACAACCAGACATCATTTTATTTATTACTCGTTTTCGATCCTCAGAGATAATCCAATTAGTACCAGGTTGCCCGATTGCCTCCTGTAATGAATAACCGAACATTTTTTCTGCAGTAATATTCTGGTCTACACATATACCTTTTTCCGAGAGAAATATTGCCTCAAATGATGCGTCAGATAATCCTTGCAGGCGTTGTTGTGAGTTTTTTAATTCCTCTTCCGCCCGTTTGAGTTCTGTTATGTTAACTGCCGAGGCAGCTATGTAAAGCGGTTTATTGTTATCATCAAAAATAACTGTTGCGTTCATCATAGTAGGAAAAACAGAACCATCTTTTCTTTTATGCCAGACTTTAGTGGCCGGAAAACTTCCATTTTTAATAAGATCTTTATTTAAACGAGTTACATCGGGTAGTTGCTCATCAGTATGAAATATTGAAAGATGTTTTCCGATTGTTTCGTCAGTTGTTAACCCATGCATTTCGGCAAAACAATCATTGATATAAATGATAATTCCTTCAATATCTACAATAGCGGTTCCATAATTGGCTCTATCAGATATTGTTTTAAATTTTCTTACTTCGTCTTCGGTCTGCTTGCGTTTGGTGATGTCGGTATGAGTGCCAGACATAAGAAGGGGTTTACCATCTTCTGTCCATGTCGCAACTTTGCCTCTATCAAGCACCCAAATCCATTCACCGTTTTTGTGACGCATGCGTGCTTCAACCTCGTAGTAATCTAACTTTCCCTCGAAGTGCTTTTCCAACAACTCACCCGACACCTTGAGATCATCGGGATGGGCAAATTTCATCCATGTATCAATAGAAATAGGAGCAAGCTCTTTAAGAGTATAACCTATTATATTGGCCCAACGCTCATTGAAAGTGGTTTTTCCAGTTTGGACATTCCACTCCCAAGTGCCAACATTGGTGCCTTGGAGTATATAGTCAAGTCTTTGTTTCTGTTTGTCCAGCTCTTCTTCAGCTTGTTTGCGTTTGGTAATATCCTCGGTTAAAATAACAACACGCTCTACAGAGTCATTTATATCTGTGATGGCATAAAATGTTTGAGAGATCCAACGCGATTCATTTGAGCGATGATTTTCCAAAAGAAGTTCTGGAATATGAAGGGTACCGCCATCTTTATATATCTTTTCTATCTGAGATGTCCATTTGCCGAGGTATGAATCTCTATTATCAAATACTAATTTTTTTGGTTGGGCTGATTTATACTTTTTTATTGTTTTTTCTGAGATTCCCCATATTTTTTTCCATGAAGTATTAACGCTAAGCAGTTTGCCTTTGGGATCTCTGATAGAGATTCCGAGCGGTGAGTTTTCAATAACAGCATGATTTAATTTATAGTCATTATCAGAAACCGATTCTTTTTTATAATCAAACAAGTTTGATTTTTGGAGTTGGTTGTTTTGCCGACGAAGTTGTTTTAGTTCTTGTATTAATTGAGTTTTTGTTTTTTGCTCATCTATCATTTTCATGACCTTTACGCACAAATCGAAAGCATAGCAATGTCAGTTTTGAAAAATATTTCAAACTTATTTGATTCCCAACTGTGATAAATACAGAGGTACTATCTCTATAATTATCGGTATTTGGAGTAATTTTTTGAGTCAATAATTGTCAATTGAAGCTTATATAATATTTGATGGATAACTGCCCAGGATTTTTTGGAAATGGGTTATTTCCCGAAGGTGATTTAGTGCATTTTTTATATGGTCCTCTTTTTGTGAGCCAATAAAATCTACATAGAAATAATACTTCCATCCATATTTTCGTGCCGGTCGTGATTCTATCTTGGTGAGGTCAATATCTCTTAACGCAAACACAGACAACGCCTTAAATAAAGCCCCAGGCAAATTCTTAAGTGAGAATACGACTGAGGTCTTTATATTATCTGAAATATTTATTGGCTTTCGTCCCAAAAGCAGAAACCGAGTGAAATTTGATTTTTCATCCTCAATTGATTTTCTGATCCTTTTCATATTATAAAGCTCCGCGGCGAACGGAGAAGCAATTGCCGCCGAGTCAGTTAAGTCTGATTCGGCGAGTTTTTTTACGGCTCCCGCAGTATCATAATATGAAATTGGTTCAATATTTTTATGTTTTGCGAAAAATTTACGGCACTGATCCAGCGCGGCGGGATGAGAATATACTTTTTTGATTTTAGCAAAAGTTGTTTTTGGAGATGTAATCAGACTATGAATAATCCTAAGCTGTGTTTCTCCGATAACTTTTAGGTTTCGTTCAAGAAGTAAATCGTAGTTACGATGAATCGAGCCAATAAGGGAATTTTCAATTGGAATAACGCCAAAATTTGCGGATCTTTTTTCTACCTTGTCAAATAGCTCGTCAAATGATATACATGGAACGGCTTTTATTTCACCTTTTATCAGAAGACTCGCGGCAACTTCTGAAAATGCGCCTCGTTCTCCCTGAAATGCTACTTTATAAATTGCCATACAGCTTTTATCGGGGCTGGCGGATATTACTTAATTAATATTTTTGGCTCAAAGTTCTATGTTTTACAGTGGTAAAGTCAGAATTTATTATAGCAATTATCTATCGAGAGTAAAATAAAAACATTGACAACTGAGGCTGATAGCCTGATTTTACTGTATTATAGCTGAGTGTGGTCATTTGACCGGAGAAGCCGATGTCAATTATGAATACAAATGTGCTGGTCCTCAACCAGAGTTATGAGCCGATGTCAATCTGTTCGGCCCGGCGTGCGTTTATGTTAATGTATCTGGGCAAAGCGGAGATGATCGAAACTCAAAATGGTATCAAAATAAGATCAGTTTTGAAATCGTATTCTTTGCCATCAATTGTCAGACTTGACCGGTATATCAGGGCCCCGCGAAAGAGCGTGGTTTTGACCCGTAAAAATATTCTT
>JAAERC010000547.1 GCA_024230695.1 Candidatus Zixiibacteriota bacterium | reverse complement strand
TGTTAACAGTGACCTGGAAATAAATATACTTGATATTGTACATCTGATAAACTTCAAATACAAAGGCGGACCAACGCCAGTCTGTCCTTAAATTCATATTGTTACATGAAAATAAAAAGAGCCGCTTTTTGCGGCTCTTTTTGTTTGTAATTGAGTATTTTTAATTGTCTTGACAGAATTTAGATTACACCTATATTTCAAATATAAAATACTATGATCTCACCGCAATTTGTTAGACAAAAATTCTGGGAGGCAACGTTGAAAAAAGCTATTCTATCTGTAACGTTATTACTATTAATAATCAGCTTTGTAGATGTTAATGCAATTGATCTTTCAAAATGTATTACCTATGATGTCCCAGAACAGGAGATGGAACGTCAATTCGGAGCCCAGCCACCGTCAAAATTAACCCGTCAGGACAGCCTTGAAGTTGCATCATATCGCTTCGAGGGAGAAACATTTAGGGTGTTGACGATTTTGGTCGATTGGATAGATCGACCGGCAACACATTCGGCCGAAACAATTGAAGAGATGATGTTTTCCCGAAATACATACCCCGGTGGTTCACTTGCTGATTACTTTGACGAAGTGTCATTTGGTCAAATCGAAATTGTCGGCGATGTTTATGGATGGCACACCGATAGCTATTATCCAGGGGCGAACTATAATTTTAATGACCTTCTGTATGATCTCGATCCTGTCATTGATTATTCACAATACGATGGTGATGATGATGGTCATGTTGACGCCATTATCTTCATTAGATCGGGGAATGGTAAGGAAGATACCGGCTTGCCTTTTGATATTTGGTCTTTTGCCGTCTATTATCCGGGCTCGTGGGCACTCGGTCCATTTGATGGAGTAAGGGTCTCAAGATGGTGCACGGCCCCAGAAACAATACCGTTGCGGGGACCGATTGATCCAACGGAATTTTCCGGTGTTGATGAATTAAACTCAATTTCGACGGCGGCTCATGAATTAACTCACAATTTAGGATTACCGGATTTATATGATTATGACGATAAATTAGTTGTTTCTACTTTTTCGACCCCTGATGACAATAATGACCATCCTTTTGTTGACTGGTGTCTAATGGGCTATAATGGCTATGGATTGATGGCTATAAAAAAGGATTTACCTCATATTTGCGGTTGGAGCAAGAAGGAACTGAAGTGGATCTCACCGGTAATATTGGGTGAAGGCGAATACACGGATCTGGTTATTAACAATATAGAAACCACCAATGAAAATTCGCTGTATCAAATTCCTATAGGTACCAGCAATGAATATTTTCTGTTGGAATATCGGAATCCTCAATCATCAGGTTTATTTGATAAGGTTGATTCTGATTTTAGTGTTTATCTATATCCCGACTTATCTATCGGTGCTGATACTCTTGACAGAGGCTTATTGATAACGCATGTAGATGGTGCATTTAGTACATACAGCAGATTCAACAATGGGACTCCTGAATATCCTCATTATGCCGTTCAAGTTAAAGATGCCGGTTATAATCCGGCAAGAGATGCCACTACTAATCCTCTCGGACATGTTACGGACTCCGCCCAATGGTGGTATCCTTATGAAACCAGAAAAGCGGCTCTCTTTTCGAGCGAGGTTCCGGGACAAGAGCTTTTTTCTCCCGACACATATCCCAACAGTGATGGATATGATTACCCCAGCGGCATAACGGTATTGGTCGATTCAATGGTTGATGAAAAGTTATACGCTCATGTTTGGGTCGATCCTGATATGGATGATTTTGTAGGTGACGCTGATAACTGTCCCTATGATTATAATCCGGAACAAACTGATAGTGATGGCGATGGAAATGGTGACCCCTGCGATAAATGCCCCGGGTCCGATGACAATGCTGATTTCGATGCTGATACTATAGCGGATAATTGTGACAATTGCCCCAATGAACCCAACACCGATCAAGTAGATACTGACTTCGATGATTTAGGAGATGTTTGTGATAACTGCCCAGATAATGCCAATAGTAATCAATTAGACACTGATGATGATGAGGTAGGAGATATTTGCGATAATTGTGTCTATTTTTACAACCCCCTTCAAATTGACAGTGACGAAGATGGTATTGGTGATGCCTGCGGTTTTGTGTGCGGTGATGCGAATGGTGATGAAGATGTAAACATTCTCGATATCGTATTATTAATAAATTTCAAATATAAAAATGGAACAGAACCCTCAATATTATTTTCTGCCGATGTTAACAAAGATTTTAATATTGATATCCTTGATATAGTTTTATTAATAAACTCTGAATACAAAAATGGGGTAGAACCGGATTGTTGGCGGTAGTTGTTTAAATCATTTATATAAATAAATAAAAAAAGGTCGATGTTAATCGACCTTTTTTTATTTGTTTAATAACAAAATCAAATTTTAATTTTTAAATCCCCAAAGTTTACGGATAATCGGAATTGGCAAAGAACCCTCGGCCAGCAAAGTGTCATGAAATTGTTTTAATGAAAAATTGTCGCCTTCTTTTTTCTTATAATCATCGAGCAATCTTAATACCTCTTTTTTTCCAATCAAATAACTCATCTTATAGGTTGGGTTGAGAGCGCATCCATTAACTTCCTTTTTTGCGTATTCTTCATATCCGCCCCATATATCTGTTAGCCATTTGACAGCTTCTTCACGGCTAAATTGTCCGGTATGTAATTTAACATCGAGAATAATTCTCATTGCGCGAAAGCGAATTCCCCCCAATACTTTTAAATATGGCCGTGCTTTTTTTCCATACAATCCCTTTTGATACATCATCTCTTCGCTATACAGCGCCCAGCCTTCTATCAAACAATTATTGTCCTGCCATTTTCTGATATCATTTACTGTTCTGCTGGTCATCTGTAGTTGTAGATGATGTCCCGGGAACGCCTCATGCACGACCGAACCTTTAAAAAGCCGCCCATGGATTTTGGGGTAATAATAATCCTGATCGTCATGGGTCAGACTGTCCGGAATAGGTTTAACATAAAAATACCCAGTCTGGGCAGAATTAAAGGCTCCTGGCATCTGATAAGCGATACTGCCGATTAAGGGACGAAAAACTTCCGGTGTCTCAATAATTATGCACTCGCCAATATTATTTGGGATGGTCAGGATCTCTTCGGAGATAATAAACTTTTTGACCTGATCCTGTTCCCATTTGTAATAATCGAGAATATCTTGTTTAGTAAGACTGCGAGGTACAAAAACCGAATCAATCGGCTCGTTTATTTCAAGCCAGTCTGTATAAGTCTTATATGCCGAATCACTTTCTTTGAATAATGCTTCACCAATTTTTAATAATGAATCAGTGTCATAATCATAGAAATATTCATGTTTAAGTTTGTAATCAAAATCTGCCTTACCAATCGCAAATGATACCTCATCTCCTGTGGATATATTTGCGAGAAAATTGTCATACTCATTTAAAGATGTCACAATACGATTTGCGGCGTTATTAATTTCGCTGGCCAGTTCAGGGAAATCATTTGATAGCTCTGATTTTACCGAACCAAAAAAATCGATTCCGGTTCTTATCATCTCACGAGCCATCTCAACATAAACCGGAGGAGGGTTTTTCAAATTACCCTGCGCCTGAACAAACAGATCAGGAATTGCTTTCATCCTGGCTAGAATATTCTGTGCCCGCTCATTTAATGGGGCATGTTCTGAGATAAGTAGAAAATAAATAGAATTGACAGCGTCATTTACATACATGTGTGGGTTTATTGTATGCCACTTTATTTTACTGAGATCCTGCAGGGCGATATCCAAATTGCTTTTAAGAAGTTTTTGTCCGATTCTGTTTTCAGTTGTAAGATTACTTTTATTATACTTATATAGTCGCCGTTCAAATTTCTTTAATTTTGATATTTCGTTTTTAACAGCTCTTCTGGAATAATCAGTCACTAAGTAATCGTATTTATGAACTCCTTTTTCTGATGCCTCAACCGGATAAAATTTTTGCAGGTTATCAAGAATTTCAGATGCTAACTTTTGAAAATTATTGTCCGCTTTACTTTGAGCAAAAAGATTCGATGATAAAACGA
>JAAERC010000546.1 GCA_024230695.1 Candidatus Zixiibacteriota bacterium | reverse complement strand
CCGTTTTATTATGACAGTTATGCTGTTGAAAAAGGTATCGATCATATTGTTCCGGTTGATGTTTATATCCCGGGATGTCCTCCACGACCGGAATCGCTTTTTGAGGGATGTTTGAAACTTCAGGAAAAAGTCAAAAAACAGAAAATCGAGGACTGGGCATAAATGACTTTTGAAGAGCTGACAACATATTTGACCGAGAAGTTTGGCGATAAGATCGAATTACTGGAATCCGGTAAATCCGAACCGTTTTATTTAATTAAAAAAGAAAATTTATTAGAAATATGCAAGGCCGTCAAAACCGATGACAAATTACAGATAGATTTTCTCTGTAATATTGGTGCTGTTGATACCGGCGGCGAAGATAAAAAATTTGAGGTCGTCTATAATTTGGCTTCGGTCAAAAAGAAAATTAGGTTTGACCTTAAATTAGTAATGGAACATGATGGCGCTGAGATTGACTCGGTTCAGGAAGTCTGGCCATGTTCCAACTGGTATGAACGTGAGATGTGGGAACTGTACGGAATTAATATAAAAAATCACAATAACTTAAAACGGTTTTTATTGCCGGACGAATGGGATCAGGGTCATCCGATGCTCAAAGACTGGGATGCCCCCGACTTTAAACGTCTGCCAGAGGTTTAATAATGGCTGAAGGATTCCGCACCGAAGAATTCCAGGTCAATATGGGCCCGCATCATCCGTCGACGCACGGAGTCTGTCGTTTTATATTGACAATGGATGGTGAAGTTATTGTTAAAGCCGAACCGGTTATTGGTTATCTGCATCGTTCACTTGAAAAAATTTGCGAAAACCGCACTTATGCTCAATGTATTCCGGTGATGGATCGTTTCGAATATTGCACCTCAATGTGTTGTAACGAAGTTTTTGCATTGGCCGTTGAAAAACTGGCCGGTATCGAGGTCCCCGAACGAGCCGAATATCTCCGGGTGATTATGATGGAGCTAAACCGTATCGCCAGTCATATGATCTGGTATGGTACAACCGCGCTTGATATGGGCGCTATCACACCGTTTCTTTATTCTTTCCGTGAACGGGAAGATATTCTTGATATGTTTGAGATGACCTGCGGGCAGAGATTGACTTATAATTATATCCGAATCGGCGGTGTCTCCAAAGATATCCCGCCAGAATTTATTCCCAAATGTCAAAAATTCCTTGCCGAAATTGATAAGAATATTGATGACTACGAGCGGATGTTGACCGAAAACCCAATATTTATGGTGCGTAACAAAGGTATTGGCGTAATAACTCCCGAGATGGGAATTGCATATGGTGTTTCGGGGCCATCGCTGAGGGCTTCCGGCGTCAAACATGATCTGCGTCGCGATGATCCCTATTCAATATATGATAGATTCAAATTTGATATTCCAATTTGCCACAATGGCGATTGCTACGATAGATATGTTATCCGTATTCAGGAGATGCGTGAATCGGCCAAAATTGTCCGACAGGCACTGGAACAACTTCCGGATGCCGAAGGTACTACCGGCAAGATGGTCAAGGCCAATTTCAAACCTGCTAAAGGTGAAGTGTACAGCCGGATTGAAAACTCTCGTGGTGAGATGGGTGTTTATATTCAATCAACTGGCGATACAAAAAAACCGCTGAGAGTCAAAATGCGTGGCGGTTCCTATAATCAATTGCAGGTCATGCCGGAACTAGTAAAAGGTTTCAAAATCGCCGATGTGGTCGCGATTATGGCCTCGCTTGATATCATTATGCCGGAGGTTGACAGGTAATGGAACTTCTTGGCGTTTTCAAATATTTGTATGAACTGTTAGTTTCCACAGGATTACCGCAAGTCTGGGTCGATCTGATTTCTTTGGTTGCCTCGGCAGTGATGATTTTTGGTGTTCTGGCTTTGATCGCCTTATTCTTAGTCTGGTGGGAACGAAAACTTTCAGGCGATTTTCAACAGCGGATGGGACCGATGCTGACTGGTTGGCATGGATTGCTTCAGACTATTGCCGATGCTATAAAACTTATTCAAAAAGAAGATATTACTCCAACCAAAGCCGATCGTCCAGTATTTTTCTGGGCACCGATCATCTGTTTTGTCGCCGCCTTTGCTGTTTATGTAACAGTTCCATTTGGTGACGGTTTGATAGTTTCGGATTTGAATATTGGTATCTTATATGTTGTAGCGATAACAACTTTTACTGTTATATCATTATTGATGGCCGGTTGGGGCTCAAATAATAAATATGCTCTTCTTGGCGGGATGCGCTCGGCGGCACAGGTTGTTAGTTATGAAGTGCCGATGGTTGTCTCGATTTTAAGTGTTATCGTTTTTGTCGGTTCGCTTTCGATGGTTGATATCGTTGAATCACAGGCGATGATCTACCAGTGGTTTATTTTCCGGATGCCGTTTGGACCAATTGCTTTTGTTATTTACATCATTGCCGCGACTGCCGAAACCAACCGAACACCTTTTGATCTTCCCGAAGCGGAACAGGAATTGGTGGCTGGATTTAATATTGAGTACTCAGGAATGAAATTCGCCATGTTTTTCCTGGCGGAGTTTATAAATATGTTCACCGTCTCAGCTATCGGAGCAACCTTGTTCCTTGGTGGCTGGCAGGGACCGTTTTTGCCATCATGGTGCTGGTTCCTGATCAAGACGTTTGGACTGGTTTTTGTCTTTATGTGGTTCCGCTGGACCTATCCGAGATTAAGAGTCGATCAGTTGATGGAATTCTCATGGAAATTCCTCCTGCCGCTTGCATTTGCAAATCTTATTCTGGCAGGGTTTATGAAATATTCGGGGTGGTTTAACTGGTGAGTTCAATACTAAAAGACATAAAGAACCTGTTTGTCGGGCTTATTACGACCGCAAAACATCTGCCTCGTAAAGAAGTCACTATTCAGTATCCAGATGAGAAATGGCCGATGCCGGAACGCTCACGCGGGATAGTAGTGCTTTTGTCTGACAAAGAAACCGGCGAATTGAATTGCACTACTTGTTTGTTATGTGAGCGGGCTTGCCCATCGGCGGCGATCAAAATCGACTATGAAAAAATTGAAAAGAAGCGGAAACTAAAAGAATTTATTGTTGATAATTCTCTTTGTTGTTTCTGTGGCCTGTGCGAAGAGGCCTGCAATTTTGCGGCTATTAAAATGGCCGGTAAATATGAGTTTGCGACTTGGGATAAGACAGATCTGATTTGGAATACTGCCAAACTTCAGGAAATGGGTCTCGACGTTCCTTACGAACCAAAAAAGAAACGCAAACCAAAACCGAAACCGACTGCAAAACCGGCTCCGCCTGTAGATGAAACAAAAACTGAGAAACCCGCTGAACCAAAAGCTGAGGTTATAGAAGAGAAACCGGCTGAACAGGCACCGCCTACAGATTCAAAACCAGATGCAGATATTAAACCGGATGATGTTGAAACAAAAAATGATGAATCAAAAGATGAACAAGGAGATAAGTAACAGTGTTTGGTGTTGAAGTATCACAACTGTTTTTCTATCTGCTGTCGTTTATAATAATTGTGTCAGCGAT
>JAAERC010000545.1 GCA_024230695.1 Candidatus Zixiibacteriota bacterium | reverse complement strand
ACCGGATCAATTCCGGCAACAATTGGTCCAACAAGAGCATTTTCCACAATATATTGTGAATCAAAGACTCTCAGCACAGCACCGGGATAAAGCATATTATAAATTACTATTCTTGCCTTTTTATTAGAATATATCTCTTTACGGATTTCTTTATTTTCAACATCCAGACTCTCAATACCATCCTCGGTTTCAATTATTTTGAAATCCAATTCAGTCAGCTTCTCTTTCTGATCAGCTTTTAAATAATTTCTCATATTGCTGAGTTTTTTATAAACCGGTTTCAGTTTTTTTAGAGCACCTTTGAGCTTCTTAATATTTTCATCGTTATCTTTTATTTTATTTTGCAATTGAAAATCGACGCCGGCAATAAGCAGAGTATTTGCATTTCCTTTTGAGCCAGCTTCGCCGACAAAGATTCCCTTAGCCGCCATAATTTCGCCACCCAAAATTCGCCCTTGTTTGCAATGAACTTCATTTTTTGTTTTTATCTTTGATTGAAAAATTTCTCGATTGGCTATTATTTGTCCATGTGATTCCACAGTTGCGTTCATTATATATTTGGCCAGAATATTACCGCCGACTTCAACTTTTTTGGCAATATTTTCATTGATTCCCTCTTTACAGGTAAGATTTCCACCGCACTTAATATCGCAAGCGTAAATCAATCCTCTAACTTCAACATCTCCAAGGACATCCACTCCAAACTCTGAATCAATATCTCCGTTAATAATCACACTGCCCCTATGCACTATATTTCCGCTTTCGGTGCCAACCCCATCTTTGACAAACATGGTTTCATCAACATCAACAATTTGACCTCTTTTAACAACACGACCGGCCGTTTTTGAAAGAAATCCTCCAATCTTTTCGTCCCATAAAACATTAGGGCCACCTTGTATGAAAATCTTTTTGGCTTTGGGAACAACAATCGATGTACCAAAAACTGTTTTGCCGTCTTTGCCTTGCTTATCATAGATGACTTTTACAAGAAGAATATCTTTTTCAACATTTGGATCACCAAGCTTCTTATGAAAATCTATTCGTTTTGTTTCGGGGTCAACAAAATAGCCATCATTGAAATAGTCATCGCTCCATTCAACTTTACCATCAATCGGCAATATTGGGGCAAGACCTTCCACCAAAGTATATTTCACAATATCTTTCTTTTTGATTTGTGCCCCTTTCAACAATTTCATAAGCTTTTCGACATCCGGTTTGATCTTCACCTTCATTTCGTCAAGCCTGCCAAAAACTTCTCTGGCAAAATCCTCAATATTGCCATCAACAGTCTGACATGATAAAAGTACTTTTAACTTATCCTCAGTAATTTTTAATTCAAAAACGGCTTCAGAATCTTCGGTATCTTGAGGAGTCGGCTTATTTTGTGTTTTCACTTCATCCATTGTTTATCCAGTCCCGTCGATTATTTAAATATCTATATATCCAATCACTAAAGAATCACACCGGTTTTATGCCGATTCAAGTACTTGTTCCTGCTCATCGATTGCTTGACTGCCATAATTATTGTCAGTGCCCGATAGCATTGACAGATCTATTGCAGTTAAAACCTCATTAATATCTAAAAGTATCTTCACATCATTTTTTACTTTACCAATTCCCAAAATAAATTCGGTATCAACATTAGTTCCAAAAGAAGGCGCATCTTCAATTTCATTTTCCATAATATCCAACACCTCTGAAACAGCATCAACGACCGTTCCCATCAGAACCGATTCACCATCCAGACGAACATCAACAACAATTATACAAGTTTCCTCGGTATCCTCAGTCACCCCCATACCAAATTTGTTTCTCAGATCCAGAACCGGAATAACTTTGCCACGCAGGTTAATCACGCCCCGAATATAATCCGGGGTTCTTGGGACCTGAGTGATATTCATTAAACCTATAATTTCCCTGACTTTCAAAATTTCCAGGCCATACTCTTCGGCCGCTAACCTAAAAGTTAGATATTTTCCGGCTCGTTCATCAACCGCCATATTGTTGTCTTCCTGTTTCTCGCTCATATCAACATTCCCCATTTGATATTTATTCAGGCAATCTCACTTTGATTTTGCCAAACATCCCAATTTTAAGTTGTCAAAAGCCCCCATCTTTTAATCCCTGTCAAATCATTGTCCCACAAATAAATAGCAGTTCTACTTTTCCTCTAATCTTAAAGCAAACAAATATTTATTATCTATTACCCATTATGCTATTATCGGCACAACAATAAATATAGTTATTGCCTTAATCAGGGGCGGTTGCCTTATTTGGTTTTTATTTATCTCTTGGCTAAATCTTCCATCATGGCAATATCAGATGCAGTCAGAACCTCATCTATATCCAGCAATATCTTGACTTCATCTTTCACTTTGCCAATCCCAAGAATAAATTGGGTATTAACATTAGTGCCAAAAGCGGGAGCATTTTCAATCTCATTTTCTTTGATTTCAAGTACTTCGGAAACAGCATCAACTATGATACCCATCATCACTTTATTTTCAGCCAATGTAACCTCAACAACAATAACACAGGTTTCTTCGGTATCTTCGATTGCACCCATATCAAATTTCTTCTTAAGATCAAGAACTGGAATCACTGATCCTCTTAGATTAATAATTCCACGAACATATTCGGGTGTTTTGGGAACTGATGTAATATCCATCAACCCGATGATCTCTCTAACTTTAAGAATCTCTAAACCATATTCTTCGTTGTCGAGTCTAAAAGTAAGATATTTTCCGGCTCTGTCTTCAACAACTGCTGATTCAGCAGATCCGCTCTCAATCGTTAGTTCTTCAGTTTTTGTCATTTAGCCAACCCCTCTCCTCTTTAATCATACCTTAAAATATTTTCTAATT
>JAAERC010000544.1 GCA_024230695.1 Candidatus Zixiibacteriota bacterium | reverse complement strand
TTAAGGAATATTGTTCCTAAAAATTTTATTTCAATAAAAATGTCACCTAAAAAATAGCCGCCCAAAGTCCCAAGAATTGCTCCTAGAACCATCCCAATCAATATATAGTTTCCTGTTTTTCCGCTCATAACTCCAACTAAATCAAAATGTTAATTATTCGGATATTATACTATCATCTTCAGATAATCGCAACCGATATTACAAAAACACCGGAATATCCGAGGTTTTGTGTTGTCTGTCAATAAGTTACATGATATATGTTTTAATTTGTATTAATGCCAATTGATTTGATTTTATATATATGCGATTTGATTTTTACTGTTGCCAAGTAATTTCATTTCGACTTTATTCTATAGTATGATGATGGAATTTGACCATAACTATTTTATGGAACATGCTCTTCGTGAGGCCCAAATTGCTTTTGAACAGAAAGAGGTACCAATCGGTGCGGTTGTTGTAATAAAAAACAAGATAATTGGACGCGGTCATAACCAAACCGAGGCTCTAAAAGATGCTACCGCGCATGCCGAAATGATTGCATTAACCTCGGCTTCTGAAAATCATGGCGATTGGCGGCTGGATGATTCGATTCTTTATTCAACTATTGAACCATGTGCCATGTGCGCCGGAGCGGCAGTATTATCAAGAGTCAAGACGATTGTTTATGGTGCCCCAGACCAAAGA
>JAAERC010000543.1 GCA_024230695.1 Candidatus Zixiibacteriota bacterium | reverse complement strand
TACTGCATGATCAATGAATCCGATACTGATTTTAGTAGAACCGCATTAAAAATAAAGGATCATCTGGAATACCTAAAAAATCTCTCGGTGGAATTTGGAACCTGTCTGATAGCCGGCTCGGTCGTCGAGGCTGACAGGAATGGCATTTATAACAGCTCTTATATTTATAATCGGGGTGATTTTGTTGGACGTTATCGGAAACTAAATCCCGTTGATGGTGAACTTGACCGGGGGATTCTGCCGGGTGATAAGTTGTTTACCACTATTGTTGATGATATCAAAATTGCTGTTCTAATATGTGCCGATGCCCTCAACCCGAGCTTTTTTGAATTGTTACTGGAACAAGAAGTCGATATCATATTTATCCCGACCACCTCACCATATCATCCGGCCGAATCAAAATCGGAAAAATTCAAACGAGATAAAACTATTTTCCTGTCGGCGGCACAAACCTCAAGCGCGTTTATTATAAAAACTTGTGGGATAGGCTTATTATTTCAAAAACCTTTACAGGGTCGTTCACTTATTGTCTCTCCTTGGGAGATTATCAAACGGGTGCCCACCTATGCCGAAGATAAACCGACAATATTAACAGCCACTTTAGACATAGATGAACTTCGTGAGTTTCGTTCCAAGAAAAAATCGCTGAATACCCAGCATGTTTAAATTGAGTGTTTAATAAAAAAAGCGTCCCACATGGAACGCTTTTTTATGAACTTCAATATTAAGAATAATTAATAACCGCGATAGAAATCGTCAAGATAACTGACAATTTCAGCATTGGTGACCAGATCATTGTACCATTGACGATACATATCCTGTTGTTTTTGTTGAAGCGTTACCGCTTTTAATGAATCCTGGGTCTGATTAAACTCTTCAAGATCGGCTGATATTTTATCCAGAAGTTTCATGATCACAACGCCATTTTTATATACAACCGGTCCGGATGATTGGTTTACTTCCTTAATTGCAAATCCCGCTCCGGTAATTTCGGGAAAACGTCCAACGTTAGGTACAACAGAATTTCGTTTGATAAGCTCTGTTGCCTCGTAGGAATATCCAAAGGTTGATGAGGCTTGATTGAATGTAGAGCCGTTTTTGATTGAATTATAAATAGTATTGGCCGTATCAAGCGCCATTTGATTGTATTTTTCCTTTTTAACATCGCTTTGGATGTTTGTGGTCACTTCTTCCATTGTTGAATAGCCGGCCGGAAATCGTTCGGTGACTTTGGCCACAACAATGAAATTTTGTAATTCAAATGGGTCGGAAATTTCGTCAACAGAATTGCTTAACGCAAATTCGGCAATACTACTATTAGTTCTGATCTCGGGGCTGATAAGATCATCCCGGTCAAATGCTCTTATACTTGATTTAATTTCATAGCTAAATTCTTCGGCGGTTGTTTCAAATCCATTCTCTCTTGATGTTACCGCGAAGTCATTAGCAAACTGAAGAGCCTGATCAAGCGTTTCCTGCGAAGCTTCTACTTTGAAAAGCACATGGGCCGCATTCCGCTCATCTTCTTTGGTTCCAAGTAATTTAATAACATGGTATCCGAATTGCGTTTTAATCGGCTGACTTACCTCTCCTACTTCCATCGCAAAAACAGCGCTGTCAAAGGGACCAACCATCTGACCTTGCTTAAACCATCCCAGGTCACCGCCATTAGAGGCTGAATTATCCTCAGAAAATATCTCGGCTAATTCTGCAAAATCGGCACCAGCCGCGGCTGAGTCATAAACGTCCTGTATCTGTAAACGGATATTCTGCCAATCGCCTTCAGAAGGATCTTTACGAAACATAACAAAGTCAATTTTTGCTCGTTCATCTACTTTATAATTTTCTTTATTTTCATCATAAAATTTCTTGATTTCTTCATCAGTCACTTCTGAAACAAGACCTCTGAAATCATTAGACTTAATATTTATATAACCAAGTTTGATCTTTTCTTTGTCGGCAAGGAATGCATCCATTACCTCGGCCGGTGTTACCCTGACTGCCCCAATGATCTGTTCCTGGAGCTTATATTTTTTTAATTCGGGCAATACATAGTTTTCAAGACCGGCCCAGAACTGAGTGTTTTCGGGATTGACCATCGCGTTGACATATTTCTGATAATCAAACTTACCATCGGTCATAAATTGAGGAGCCGATTGTAGTTCCTCAGGCGGGTATAGTTTTAGGAAACTATAAATTTCTTCGGATGTAACAACGATCCCATGTTTTTCGATTTCATTATTCATCAAAATATCGGCTTGAAGCTGTTGCCATGCACTATTTTTGATTTCCTCTGTTTTGCCTGGCGGTAAATTATTATCACTTTCCTGTCGCGCCTGTCTTAGAAGATTGCTATAATATTGGTCGAATACCTTTATAGATATCTCTTCACCATTAATAATCCCGACAGTGTCGCGCGGTCTGTCATTAAAACCGCCGCCGCCCCAGCTGAAAATAATTGTTGCCAAAAAAGCTACCAAAACCAGAAGCATTATCGGGCCAATCATTTTTCTCAACATTTCAAACATTTACAGTCTCCTTAAAAAACCACAATAATCAAATTTCAATACAATCAGACAATATATCGGTATTTTCTGAATGCGCAAGTCGCTATTTTTGTTTTATAACAATAATTGTTTTATTTTGACTTTGAACCTTTTCCATAATACTTTGTTAAACCATATATTATGAATAAGTTATCGACATCAAAGAGAACATTATTAGCACTGGCTATTTTTGCCCTTTCATATGCCATATCATTTGGTTTTGAACTCCCCGTTAAGGGAAAAGTCGATCTTTCATCAAATTTCTGCGAATACCGACCGGCACATTTTCATGGCGGAATTGACATCAGAACCGGTGGAAAAGAGGGTCGCAAGGTTTATTCACCCGTTGACGGCTATATCTGGCGTATAAAATACTCCTATAATGGTTATGGTAAAGGGTTGTATCTTAAAGACTACGAAGGATATACATATGTTTTTGGACATCTTTCAAGGTTGAATGACAAACTGGAACGAATAGTTTGGGATCATCAACTGGAAAACAGGGTCTATTCATTTGACAATGTTTATGAGCGAGATTCCATTCCAGTCAAAATCGGCGATTTAATTGCCTTTTCTGGTAAAACCGGAATTGGCGCTCCTCATATTCATTTTGAAGTGCGCAATCCAAATAATAAACCGCTTAATCCCCAAACAAACGGTTTTGAAATCATCGATAGAACTCCTCCAATCATTGAATTTGTCAGCTTTGCTTACCAAGATGATAGTCTGGTTTTTCCTAATGGGGCCAGAAGATATAACAAAAAACCAATCTATAACAAATCCCGGCAGGCTTATGTCCTGAAATCACCCATGCCTTTGCGAGGTCCATTTGGAATCAGAGTAAAAACCTTTGATCAAATTCGCAAAAATGGTCCGGATTTGAATATTTATAAGGCCCGACTATTTATTGATGATTATATTTATTATGAAACTATCTATGAGAATTATGATTTTGCAGAGACAGGTATGACCGATCTCTGCTTTGATTATCAAACCGCAGTTGAAAAAGATCAATATTGGCATCAACTGTTTATCCCCAAGGGAAAAATATTTTCAGGAGATAAATCATTATATAAAAATGGCGGTATCTTTGATATCAACAGCGAAATTGATTATGGTCTGCATCGGGCCAGGATCGAACTGTATGACGCCGCCGGAAACAAGACCGAGTTAAAATTTGAGTTTGTGATGATTCCTCCGGGTCCTCTGTTTAAACCGGTTTGGGTTGATGATACAACCTGTTATATGGAAAACAGAATAGATAATAAATATATTGATCTTGAAAAAATCCAAGTGTTTGCTTCGACGGGGAAGGTCAAGTGGAAAAAAATTGAGCCAAATAAACTCGATAAAAGACATAGCGGAGATTATCAGTTTACTATTCCCTCGGGCAAAAGGAAGCCGGATGCCATAAAAGTCAAAGCCATTGGCGAATCAGGATGGTCGCTTTCGGATAATCATTTTGTTCTAAAAAAACCTACTAATGTGAAATACACATTTGATTATAAATTAATCGATGGTGGTTTCTTATTCAATATTTCAACAAGACGCAAAATTGTTGA
Organism: Candidatus Zixiibacteriota bacterium; assembly: GCA_024230695.1. The sequence continues at coordinate 7,983 of JAAERC010000543.1, read as the reverse complement.
ACCTCCGAAAGTAGTTATTACTTATGATGACGGCTATTTTAAAGAACTGATTACATCTCCGGCCGGCGATGGCAGGTATGCCGCATTCTTTAAAAACAGCGAAATAAAATCGACCGCTATTAGATTCGATCTTATCGAAAATGGGACTGATTTTCCTCTTATGACAAAAGATGTCTCAATATCCCTTGCTGGTAATAGTCCTGATCGGTCTGTAATTTCAGAACTTGATAATTTGAGCGTAAAGTGCGGAAACAATTCATTTTATTCACCGGTTAATATTGAACTTAAGAAACAAAGAAAACGTTTTGCCCACAATAAATCAATTCAGGGAAGTGTATATTCGGTCGGACCCAAAACGATTCCATTGGCCGCCAATATTGAACTATCGTTTGTACTGTCGAATCCCAAACAAAATAATATTGGTGTCTATCGGCTTAATAAAAAAGGCAAATGGAAGTGGCTCAAACATTCTAAGACGTCAAATGGCATAAAAGCCGAAACAAGATATCTCGGTAATTTTGCCGTTATCGAAGATAAATACTCACCCCGCGTAAAAAAAATATATCCGGGTGATGGCAAAACGGTAAAAACAACTTACCCGCATATTAGCTTCAAAGTCATTGAGGATTTGTCTGGTATTCATAATCATAAGAATATTCAGGTTTTTCTTGATGATCGCTGGTTGATTCCTGAATATGATACAGATACTGAACTGGTTAAGACCTATCCCGAAGAACGAATAAGCGAGGGCCGGCATGACCTCAAAATAATTGTGACCGATCGGGTCGGCAACAGCCGGACAGTACAGACCCACTTTTATGTAAAATCTAAAAAGAATTAAGGTAATGTTCGGTTTTAATATATAGATGTTTATTCCATTAAAAGATGAGAACCCGACCCGCAATAAACCGATTGCAACTTTTGTTCTGATTGTTATCAATTGTCTTGTATATTTTTATTCAATTACACTTCAAGGTAATGGTTTTCAGATATTTATGTATCAATTCGGGCTTATTCCGACCGAGATATTTCATCTGTCGGAATTAACTCCCAATTATCCGTCGCCGGTTTTATTATCACCTTTTACAAGTATGTTTTTGCATGGAGGTTTTATGCATTTGGCGGGAAATATGCTGTACCTCTGGATTTTTGGTAACAATATTGAAGATCAACTTGGCCCGTTTAAATTTATTATTTTTTACTTAATATCTGGTCTGGCGGCCGCGTTTTTATTTGTTGCTTTTAGTCCCTCATCTGAGATTCCAATGGTCGGAGCATCCGGTGCTATTGCCGGAATTCTTGGCGGGTACCTTGTCTTGTTTCCCCGAGCACGAGTTTTGACCTTGATGTTTCTGTTTTATTTTATCCGTATGATCTATCTCCCGGCCAAAGTCGTTCTTGGTTTCTGGTTTGTTTATCAAATAATAATGACAGTCTTTTCTGCCGGAAGCAGTGGGGGAGGAGTTGCCTGGCTGGCTCATGTTGGCGGGTTTGCTTTTGGTTACCTGTGGTTTAAATTTTTATCCAAACGCCGTTTGAAAAAATGGCAAAGTAAAGTCTATTCAGATTAGAAACAAGTTTGTTATAGCCAATAATTTAATTTTAAATAAATTACTAAAATAGATATTGGCAGGCTAAAACTGCAATTTCATCTGACCTTTATTATCAATAACAATCAATCCCGATTTTTTGAGAAGCCGGCAAACCAAAAAATTAAGGCTGTCTTCGTCCAATAAAGCCTGCCCAAAGGGGTTTTCAAAACCGGTTCGGTCGAGACAGTCGTCATCGTCGCAAAGCTCTTTCCAGCAGTGCTCCAAAATCGACCACTTCAATTCAATGTCGCGTAAACCGCCAATGTTAATATTAAAACCATCAGTATTGATTTGTGTAATTACAGCACTTGGCGAGATACTGTTATTTAAGTCGATACCGACCGCAATAGCATCTTCAATTTTGTGACGTGCATCGCGCCAATCAGTTTGATTAGAAATTTTATACATACTCGTTCCCCCACGAGACGAAAATAAAATAATTGGTAGCAGTCTAATTGATGCTTTGATCCGCTTTAAAACTAATATTAATATATAAATTAATAGGCAAAATGTCAAGTAAATATGGATTGGTTGTCCATGTTTATATCTCTATTTTATCGCTTTTAATACATAAATTACCCAGGGATTGATTTTGGTTTCGTTGACCCAGTCATACGGTTCGGATTCATTAGCCAGCGGTTCAAACATTTTAACAACTTCCAATCCGGCTTGTTTATATACATCCAGATATGACTCATGCGTCCAGACAATATCCTCAACTGGCCGGTTATCATCAATACTGGTATTTATTATTTTTACAATATCGCCGCTTTTGGCATTTTCGTTCTCGGGATAATCTTTGGTTGAAAACGATTCCCACTCATGCAAATAAATCTCTGGTGATGATACAATCGAAACGATTTTACCATCAGTATCCAGTAGATCACCGATTTTAGTGAACAGATTGACTTTATGTTCCATTGTTGGAATATTATCAAAAGTAAAGGCGGATAAAACCAAATCGAATTTCTTGTTTGCTTTATCAAAAGTACTAAAATCGCCATCATTTATAAAACGATAATCACCATCCGGGTCAAACTCCCGTGCTTTATTTAACATCTCTTTTGAGATGTCAATACCGATAACATCAAAGTTCAGCTTTTTCAAAAACCGGGTCGAACGGCCAGTTCCGCATCCAAAATCTAATGCTTTGTTACCGTTGACAAACCCAGTTAGAATTTCAGGAATATCCCGATATGCCAGATAATATGTTCCGGGGTACTCCAGGCGGGCGTATGCTTCGGCCCGTTTTTCATCTTCATATGCATTAAATGATGACATGACATGTCCCTCCTTAATTCTTAAACAATTTACAATATGATTAATGTCAAAGCAACTGATTCCGATAAACAGATATATGTCTTAAAATATAAGAATTAGAATGATAAAAAAGAACAAGCAAAATACAGATAAAATGTTTTCCAAAAGAATCGCCATTTTGGGCGGAGGTAATATTGGACGAGCGCTGGCGAATGGTTTTGTTCGGTCGGGAAATTATAAACCATCGCAGATATATATAACCAGAAGGCAGACTAAATTTCTGGATAAATATAAAAAACAAGGGTTTCATATCACCTCAGATAATTTGGAGGCAATTAATAACTGCAAAACCATTATTATATCTGTTCTTCCGGCGCAATTGACAAATCTGCTTGATTCTGTCAAACATGTTATACAACCCAAAAAACATAATATTATATCAGTAATAACCGGCGTTAAGAGCCAGGATATAAGTGACCGGCTCAAAAGCTCTGTCCCGGTAATTCTGGCCATGCCAAATACTGCCGTTTCTATTGGCGAGTCGATGACCTGTCTGGCCGGCAATGGTTTCCCCAAAAAAGCTCTGAATTCGGCTATTAAACTATTTGATAACATCGGTAAAACCATTGTTGTCAAAGAAGAACATATGATCGCCTCGACGGCTCTTTGTGCCTGCGGGATAGCTTTTTTCCTTCGCGCGATTCGGGCGGCCTCGCAAGGTGGGATTCAGATCGGTTTTCATGCCGAGGATGCACTCAAGATGGCGGCACAGACAGCCCGGGGGGCGGCGACATTGCTTTTGGAATCAGAAGCACATCCCGAATCAGAGATCGACCGTGTGACCACACCGCTTGGTTGTACTATTGCCGGATTAAACATGATGGAACACGAAGGTTTTTCATCGGCGATGATCAAGGGACTGGTAACCGCCGGCGAAAAAGCCGAGTCTTTGTTTAATAATAAGAAAAAATAATTCATTACAAATTTACTACTAAATTTTGTACAGTAAGCCGTTTTTGGGCGAAATAATTCTCTATAATTTTCTATGATCCATACGTTTACAGCAAAATGGGTTTGCTTTCCCGTTTTTTGGTTTTTTGTGCTTGTGACTATTAATTTTGCTGTATAATTGTAATTTCTGTTTTTGTTTTATCTGATTCATAATTTAGATAAATGAATTGAAACAACAATGATGTTGTAGTGAATTTGTTTTTGGTAGGTCAAACCTCTTTGAGGCTTGATATCAAATCTCAAAGAGATTTGACCTACAAATCTTGGGAAAGTCATCTATTGGGCAGACAAGGTTTTTTGGGTATTTTTTTACGTTATGGCAGGTCTTGATTCTCGCTTGTGAGGATTGTGACCTGCCATCTTTTCGTTATATAGGCATCAGTTCACACGCACCATAAATGGAGCGCAAGAACTGACGCAACATTCTAACAAGTTAAAACGATTAGAACATTTCCGCACCCCAAGGGGTGTGCCACCCGTCCCGTCGGGATTTCGACCTACGAAAATCTGGACAGACAGGAATGTCTATCCTATCATTACATTAAAAAACAATCGTCAGGAACGCACGGTTCCTGACCTACAAGAATTTATTAATGATTTTCTAATTGCCAAACCTCTTTTCAATCCGTTTCTTCTTAGCTATGGAAATAGCGAGAAAAAAAATCGATTATAATTTGATAATATTCATAACGCTTATATGTATCTATATAACCGCGCAGTTTTTAATCGGGACATATGATTCAAAAAATAATGAATTTAAATACGACGCTCCGGCTGATACCGACTTTCTGTACTACGGAGCCATTATAAATAGTGTGGGAGGTGGCGGTGCCACCATTCCGCCGGAAAATCCGGCATTGGCCGGGACAAAGTTAACCCAACCGTTTTTGCAGTATTATCCAGCGGCGATATTGTCAACAATTGTTGGACCATACAATGCAATCAGACTATTAAATCTTATCTATTTGATTCTGTTTGGATTTTTGCTGAAAAAATTATTCCCCAAAAATTATGCTTTACCATTATTGATACTTTTCGCCGGGTCAACATACTCGACCTATATCAATGCCCTCGGAATAGATTTGATTTCGCGAGGATTTACCCATGCTCCATTTTTTTTATTATTGATGATAGCTTTGTATGGGCAAAATATTAAAGCTCGATTGGCCTCAATATTTGTCGCGGCATTATTAAATGGATATATGATGTTGATGATTCTGCCGTTTTTGCTTTTGTATTTCTACTATAAACGCGAGAGACAATGTCTCTTTATTTTCGGCGCCGGAGTTTTGGGATTAATAGTTGCCTCTTTGTTTGTGATGTCTGAGGCGGTCGAGAAACCGGTTTATTTTATTATAGCCGAATCATTTAAATTTGCGCCTTTGGAAATATTAAATCATGCCACGCCAATAATAATTCTGGCCGTTTTGTATCGCAATATTCAGGCCTCTATTCTGCTTGGACTCGCGATACTTTTTGGCACATTTATTCATTACAATCCATTTTTCCCGGTTTTTATGGTTTATTTCTCGGGAGCGATGATTCTAATTGAAGGCAAACCAATATTTAATATTTCAAAACTGGTATCGTCTGTTTTAGTAAGCTTGATGTTTCTTTGCTTTGTATATCTTACATATCAAAAATTCGATCCAAATAACAAAAATTATTATCCAAGATATGATAATAAAATTTCTAAATCTATCGAATGGATAAAAAAGAATACAAACGATGATGCAATATTCACCGCGATCAATGCCGACCAGGGCGATATGGCATTGATAATGCAGTACCGTCCGGTATATCTTGGGCCAATAGAATTAGTGGCACATCTGGGATTAAATTGGCGGCCACGATATGAAGCGATTATGAAGCTGTACCGCTATGGACAGGTTCCCGATGGAGTAGATTATATTTATTATGGGCCGGTGGAAAAGAAGTATTTTCCGAACTGGACACTGCCAAACCCTGTGATATATCAGGACTATAATGTTACTATCTATCAGGCCAGGAAATAGCAATAATACAAAAACAATTATGTTCAGAAATAACGCAGGTAGACGGGATTCTCTAACTTATTTAGATTCAATAAGTAACAATATTTTGTTGTTTTCAATGTTGTCATTATTTATTATCTTCGGGGAAGAATGAAACTATAGATGTCGAGAAAACGTAAATTAGATAGAAGGTTTAATTGAAGGACATCGACCGTGAATTAATCAGCAGTGCGCTAGGTGGTGACCAGGGCGCATATAAGAAGTTGATGGAGCGCCACCGGCAGGCAATTTTTCATATTATTTTGAAAATTGTCCGTGACAGTGAAATTGCCGCTGATCTGGTGCAGGAGACATTTATGAAGGCGTTTACATCGTTAGCGACATACCGTTCGGAGTATAAATTCTCCACCTGGTTATACAGGATCGGAGCCAACACGGCTATCGATCATCTTCGCAAACAACGGATGAAGATGTTATCGCTTGATTCACCACCATCGTCGGAGCACGGGCCGATTGAGATCGAATTGCCGGATAATTCATATAATCCTGAAAATGATTTGATTAACCGCGAACAGCGGTTTACGATAAACGAGGCGATTGAGGCACTTCCGGAAAAATATCGAGTGGTTATTGTTTATAGACATAAAGACGATAAGTCTTATGATGAGATCGCCGATGCCTTATCATTACCGGTGGGCACCGTTAAGGCAAGGATTTTCAGGGCTCGTGAATTATTAAAGAAAAAACTTCGAGCTGGCGGTTAGATAACGGAATTGAAATTATGAAGATACTGTATAAAATATTTGTAATTTGCCTGATGTTAAGTTCAATAGCATTCGGAAAATCATATCATTTTGATTTCCAGAAAAATATTGATGTTTCAGGTGATGTCGAACTAATTATTCATAATACATCTGGTTCAATTGAGATCGAGGGCGCACTTGTAGACCAGGTTACAATTGATGCTACCAAACATGTTCGGGCGACCGATCAGGAGGAAGCCGAAGAGGTCGCCGATCATATTGAGATCCGGGTTGATAAAAATGGCAATAATATTTCTGTTGAAACCCGGTATTTGAAAATGAAGAAATCGCCCGGATCATTTCTTGAGAATCTTCTTGGAACAGGCCCCGATTCTTATGGGTCGGTTGATTATAAATTGATTGTACCAACAAATTGCGAGATTGATGTCGAAAATATCTCGGGTGATATATTTATTATTCGTATTGAAAAGGATATTCATATAGCCGGAACATCGGGGAATATAAAAGTCGCGGAGCTGAATGGCCGGATCGATCTTGAAACCGTTTCGGGCAGGGTAGAGCTATCTGATATTACCGGAGATATTGATATTGCCGGAACCAGCGCCGATGTAATATTTGGATCATTAAAAGGTGCTATTGATATTCGGGCCACCTCGGGCAATGTCAATGGTCAGTATGTTTCCGGTTCGGTTTCGGTGTCACAGACCTCTGGTAAAACTGATATAAGCAATGTTTATGGTGATACCAGAATAAAGTCACAAACAGGTGATATAAAGATTCAGCAGGAGGAAGGATCACTAGAGTTGTTTACGCGCACAGGTGATGTTGATGTCCAAACAGAACTTGATTCAACCCGCGATTATTATGTTGAGACTTCATCGGGGGGGATCATTTTTAATGTTCCCGAAACAGCATCGGGAGCCGTTAAGCTGGAGACAATCTCAGGAAGTATCAATACGGAACTGCCATTGTCAATCAGACAGTTTACAAAAAGCAAATTAGTTGGTGATTTTGGTGAAAAAGGACCGAGGATATATTTAATGACCGCATCGGGAGATATTACCCTGGGTCAATTTTAGAAAAAAATATTATGAGTATTAGATATAACATATCACTTTTGCTGACCTCCGCTATACTGATTTTGTTTGGGGGGGCCACATTTGTTATTGCTCAGGATTATGGCGATTCAGTTATAGCAGATGAATCAGATCTGTTTTTGGGCGATGAGACCACATTTATCGAACTTCATCTTTCTCCAGAGGGCATTTATGGAGTCGATATTAGCGGTACAGAATGGGAATATGATTTTAGTCGCGATAAATTTGTTGATGAAGAATTAGATGATTTTCGCTCGTCAACATC
>JAAERC010000542.1 GCA_024230695.1 Candidatus Zixiibacteriota bacterium | reverse complement strand
GGTCAATTTACTCACGACTGAACGTGGTGTTATTACAGCCGAGAAAATAGAAGCAAATATAAGGCATGCTGACATCCATACACCCAAAACGAAAATCGTCACTATTGAAAATACTCATAATCGTCATGGCGGGACGATTCATCCTCTGGATGAGATAAAAAAAATCAGAAAAGTCGCCGATAAGTATGATCTTTTAATGCATCTTGATGGTGCCAGACTTTGGAACGCTCATATCGCCAGTGGTATTTCTCTTGCCGACTGGGCGGCGCCTTTTGATTCGGTTTCGGTTTGTTTTTCCAAAGGACTCGGCGCTCCAATCGGTTCGATGCTCCTTGGGTCACGAGATTTTATTGAAGAAGCTCGGCGCAATCGGAAGATGTTTGGCGGCGGGATGCGCCAAGTCGGGATAATAGCATCGGCGGCGATTTATGCTCTGGATAATAATATGGCACGTCTGGCCGATGATCATGCTAACGCCAAACTGCTGGCTGATGGATTAAATAGTATTGATGGTTTTGAGGTTGATATGTCAAAAGTGCAGACAAATATCGTTCTGGTTGATATATCAGACACCAATAAAGACTCTGATGAAATAGTCGAGCTATTTGAAGAAAATGGTATATTGACAATACCATTTGATCCGACTGTGATACGGTTTGTGACTCATCTTGATGTCAGCCGGGAAGAATGCGAAAAAGCGGTTGATATTATCTCTGGATTAAAATTATAAAAGCTTCGTTTTAATTTGTAGTTGGAGGAAACTATGTTTGGAAGATTTATAGGTTTTTCTGTTCTTATTATTCTATTTATAGTTGCACCCAGTCTGCTTGCTGATAAGGAAGCATTTTACTCAGAAGAGATAACCAAGGCTCTTGAGGATGCGGGAGATAATCGCGCCGAGTTGGACAAAGTTTTATCATATTATACCTCCGATGATGATTCACTGAAACTTCAGGCCGCGCTTTATTTGATCGGTAATATGGAAGGGCACTGTTACGTAACATATGACTTGATTGACACAATAGGTACACCAATCAATTTTAATGTTCTTGATTACATGGATTACACATCCTTAACTGCAGCGACTGATACATTGGAAGCTCAGTATGGCTTGCTTGATTTTAAGAAAAATGAGAAAATTTATGATTTTGATATAATCACTTCTGATTTTTTGATCAAACAGATTGATTATGCATTCAAAGCCTGGCGTGAGAAACCTTGGGCGCAAAATCTTTCTTTTGATTATTTTTGTGAGTATGTTCTTCCATATCGAGGGAGCAATGAACCGCTTGAGGATTGGCGGCAAACATTTTTGGAAAAATATAACAGTATGGAATCCGATATGATTGATAAGACAAATCCAATTGAAGCGGCGGCTATAATCAATGACGATATCAAATCATGGTTCGGTTTTGATCCTCGCTATTATTATCACCCGACCGATCAGGGCTTGTCTGAAATGGTGGAAAATGGGCTGGGACG
>JAAERC010000541.1 GCA_024230695.1 Candidatus Zixiibacteriota bacterium | reverse complement strand
CGTCCCAGTACATTTTTCCAATGTGTTGATAGCTCAAATTGAAATGTGCGTTATCAATGAATGAATCTTGAAAATCAAGGGTGTAATCAGTTCCAATTCCGAAGGTGTATTTAGGTACATTCGGAATTAGTTTTCCACTTAAATCAACATCTTTGGTGTTAGTGTATTCAGTGAATTTTGCTTCAGTATATCCAAAGCTTGCCCATAGTTGCCAATCATTGCTAATAACAAAATTTGTTTCAAATTCAATACCGCGACTTTGCGATACGCCGGCATTTTTTGTCATCGAACCTTGTCCACTAGGAACCGGTTGAGCTACCTGTTGGTTGTCAATATCGATATGGAATAAACTTAAGTTGGTAGTAAGTTGTTTGTTAAACCAGGTAGATTTGATACCAAACTCATAATTCCAACTCGTTTCCGGATCATAAGTTTGATGTTCTTCATCTTCAAAAGTAAAGTTAAAACCTCCTGCTTTAAATCCTTTAGTTGTTGTGAAGTAAGCCGTAAAGTCACCATTTGGAATATATGCCAATGATACTTTTGGTGTAATTTGATCAAAATTTAGATCCCTTTCAAATCCTGGTTGGATTTCATCAACACCATCAGTGGTATAGGTATGAGTGAAGTCGAGATTAGCCGATTCAATATCTAATCGTAATCCTCCAGTAAAGTTAAATTTACCAAATGGAACAGTTGATTGTCCATATAGCGCAAAACCGGTTGTTGGTAAATCATAAGTTTTAATATAGGATTGTCCGAATTTGTAGAAATCTTTCCCGTAGGTAATTTGCACATCCTTATCCGTCATTTGTTTGAAAATCATTGAGCCAAATAACCAGGTAATATTTGCATCTGTTTTTGAATGGATATTAAATTCCTGATATAAGGTGTGATGCAGCCGATCCTGATTTATGAAGTAATAATCTTTCGGAGAGAAATCCTGATCGAGAACAAATATATCATCCATGTTTTGATAACCGGTAGCAGAATTAAAAACAAACCAATTTCCTATATATTCCAGGTTTAATCCTATGGATAATTGATCTCTATCGTACGCGCTTTCTTTGTTATAGTTGATGTCGTTGGCTTTTTG
>JAAERC010000540.1 GCA_024230695.1 Candidatus Zixiibacteriota bacterium | reverse complement strand
TGGCCGTAGTATGTGTTGTTACTTATGCCGTTCCTTTCCAGATCAAGATCAATGTTACCGATGAAGCGAGAAGTATTTATAATTTTGTTGATACGCTCAAAGAAGGCGATATCATCTTTGTGGCGATTGATTATGATCCAAACTCATTGGCCGAGATGCATCCGATGACATTCTCAATTGTTGAGCATGCCTTCAGGAAAAAACTTAAGATCCTATTTACATCGCTTTCACAGAATGGGCCGGGTATGGCCGATCGGGCGATAAGAGATATTGGAGATTCGATAAGCGTTGACAAAACATATAACGGCGTTTTTTATGAAGGCCGTGAGATTGTCAATGGTATCGACTATGTTTTTCTCGGGTACAAACCGTATCCGGCGCTGGTTATTGTTGGAATGGGTCAGAATTACAGATTACCGTTCCCGACCGATTACTATGGAACACCGCTTGATGATCATCCGATGATGCGGGGTGTTCAAAACTATGATCAGATTAAGTGTGTGATTGATATTTCAGGAACCAGTGGTGTTGATATGTGGATCACCTACGGTCAGGGAAGGTACAACTTCCCGCTCGCTCTCGGTTTGACCGGAGTTATGGCCGCCGACTATTATCCATATCTTAACTCGGGACAGGTTTTTGGAATTCTTGGCGGTCTTTTAGGGGCCGCTCAATATGAAAAGATGGCAGATAACCCTGGTCGAGCAATGGATGGGATGCGTGTTCAGTTATATGCGCATATGGTTATTATCCTGTTTATTGTTCTTGGCAATGTCGGATTCTTAGTATCCCGACGTAAAAAACGTCTTTAAGGAGGTGAGTTTATTATGGAAGTAATGTCGATGGGAACTTTTTTGTGGACCAGCCTGGGAGCATTTTTTACTCTGGCGACGTTCTCGTTTTTGTATAAAGATAATCCGTTTTATAAGCTCGCAGAACATCTTGTTGTGGGCGTTTCGGCGGGTTACTTTGTAATTATCCTCTGGCACAACGGTCTTCAGCCAAATCTGTTTAATCGTTTGGGAGAAGGCAACTTTTGGTATTTTATCCCAATGATTCTGGGTATGATGATGTGGACCCGCTTTTCCAAAAAATGGTCTTGGGTCAGTCGCTGGCCGATTGCTATCTATCTTGGAATCGCGACCGGTTTGTCGATTCCGCTGGAAATGAGAAACCGCGTCAATATGCAGCTGTATTCAACCATGAGAGAGGTCAACTGGGATAATTTCTTTGGTAATGGATTCCTGGATGTGACATCAGGATATTCAGGATTGATAATATTCATTGGCGTTTTGGCGACTCTGTTTTATTTCTTCTTTTCCAAAGAGCATACCGGAGTTTTCAAAGGAATAGCAACCTTAGGAATCTGGATATTGATGCTTGGCTTTGGAACTTCGTTTGGTTATACAGTAATGGCCCGTATTTCTCTGTTTATTCAGCGGATTCAGGTACTTGGTGATTATACTAAACTTAGTTGGAGCGGTACAAGTGGTACATTTCTTACCATCTGGTTTATAACTTTTGGTATTTTTGTAGTACTGGGACTGTATGAACTTGTTAAGTACATCGGAAATAAAAAGACTGCTGTATAATAACCATTAATTTATTATAAGTCTGTAAAGCCCCGTCAATGCGGGGCTTTTTTAATGTATATAAGTCAATTTATAACACTGTTACTTACATCAAGTTATGAAATGTTATTATTTATTATTTCGTAACTTCTTTTGGCAGTGAAGAGTACATAAGTTTTTTTCCAAATAAAGTCGTTTTTCCTTGACATATTATTAATCTATTGCTATAATCATTCGTATAATATATAATAAAGACAAGGCTGACTATTCAACACGCTTAGCAATTAGCTTTAAAAAACTCGAAAGAGAGGTGGGGGATGGCGAGAACTCCAAGTTCCGCTGGCACCAAAACAAAAGCAAGAGCCATGAAGAAGACAACAGCAAAAGATGGGCTAAAAATTAAGGCATCTGTTACCGTGGAAGCCAAAGCAGGAATAAAAGCAAAAAAGGGTAAGGGCAAACTATCTACCCCAGAAGCGCGTCGGGAATATCAAAGAAGATATTACCAGCTTCACAAAGACAAAGCCAAGGAATATCAAAGGCAGTATAATCTTTCTCACAAGAAAAAAGTGCGCGGAGGTAGGGGAAAAGCCAATTTTGTATGCCCGAGAGAAGTTGTCCGGGGCACTTTTAACACTACCGATATTATGCACGCGCCGGTTGAAAAAACACTGAAAATTCTGGAAAAGATTATAAGTGGTGAACGTCTTTTCACTATGTAAGATCTGAAGACTACGAAGACCCTATTACGGTAAAAAGCATAAAATAATTGAATTTGGCGGTATTTGGAATTTTCTTCTCCAATCCGCCTTTTTCTATTGATTAAATCAAAAAAAAGATTAATTTGCGGGTCAAATTAAATTATTTGGAGGCCATTATGGTTGCGGCTAAAAAGAAGACAAACACCAAAGCGGCGAAGGCACCAAAGAAGAAAGCAAAAAAGACGCTGACAGCAAAAAAGAAAACTGTTAAGAAATCTATTACACCAAAGAAAAAAACTGCAAAGGTTAAAAAGGTGAAAAAGAAAGAAACTAAGAAACCAGTGAAAAAAACTACGAAAAAAGCGACAAAAAAGTCACCTAAAGTAGCGAAACTTATGACAACTAAACCAGCCTATTATTTCTTCGGCGGCGGCAAGGCCGACGGCAAATCAGACATGAAGGACTTACTTGGCGGTAAGGGTGCCGGACTTGCAGAGATGAGCCGAATCGGAATTAATGTTCCTCCCGGTTTTACTATCACTACCGAAGTATGCGATCTGTACTATAAGAATGACATGGCAATTCCTGATGATATTGATAAGGGTCTTGAAAAACAAATTGGCAAAATTGAGAAACTTGTTGGTTCAAAATTCGGCGATCCTGAAAATCCACTTTTAGTTTCAGTTAGGTCAGGTGCAAAATTTTCAATGCCGGGTATGATGGATACAGTTCTGAATCTTGGTCTGAACAAAGAGACTGTTAATGGTTTTGCCAAATTGAGTGGCAACGAGCGTTTTGCGTGTGATAATTATCGCAGATTTATTCAGATGTTTGGTAATGTTGTTCTCGACATTGATAAAGAGAAATTCGAAGATATTATTGAAGCCAAAAAGAAAGCCAGAAAAATCAAACAGGATTCATCGCTTCAGGTTGCGGATCTCAATGATATCATCAAAAAATTCAAGGCGGTCATCAAACGCAAGACGGGCGAACCATTCCCGGATGATCCATACGTGCAATTACGTATGTCGCGTGATGCCGTTTTCCGTTCATGGAACAATCCTCGGGCAATCAGTTATCGTAAACTGAATAATATCCCGAGTGATCTTGGAACCGCGGTAAATGTCCAGACAATGGTTTTTGGAAATATGGGTAATACTTCCGGAACCGGTGTTGGCTTCACGCGTAACCCTGCCACTGGCAAAAAAGAGTTTTACGGTGAATATCTTCTAAATGCACAGGGTGAGGATGTTGTCGCTGGTGTTAGGACACCATTGCCTATTTCCGAACTTGCCGCTGAAATGCCGGCTGTTTTTAAACAGTTAAAGACGATTACTACTAAATTAGAGAAGCATTATCGTGATGTTCAGGATTTTGAGTTTACCATCCAGGATGGTAAGCTGTATATGCTTCAAACCAGAACCGGTAAACGTACCGTTCAGGCGGCTTTGAAGATAGCGGTTGATTTTGTTAGGGAAAAATTAATCACAAAAGAAGAAGCTCTGATGCGGATCGAACCGGCTCATCTGGATCATTTGTTGCATCCGCGACTTGATCCCAAAGCCAAATACAAACCGATTGCTAAAGGATTACCAGCATCACCAGGCGCGGCCTCAGGTAGAGTATATTTTACATCCGAAGATGCTGTCGCTCATGCCGGCGAAGCCAAAGGCGCGATTCTTGTGAGACAGGAAACCAATCCGGATGATATCGAAGGTATGAATGCGGCGCGCGGTATTTTGACAGCGCGTGGTGGAATGACATCACATGCCGCCGTGGTTGCTCGCGGAATGGGTAAATGTTGTGTTGCCGGTTGTGAAGCGGTTCGTGTTCGTGCGGCCAAAAAGCAGATGCAAATTGGCAAACTCATTATCAAAGAAGGTGACATAATCACACTTAATGGTTCGACCGGCGAAGTTATGTCCGGTGCTGTTGCGACAATCGAACCGGTCCTATCAGGTGAATTTGAAGAATATATGGGCTGGGCCGATGCGGTTAGAAAACTTGGTGTTAGAGCCAATGCCGATATTCCTAAGGATGCTATTCAGGCCAAAAAATATGGTGCTGAGGGAATCGGACTGTGCCGTACTGAGCATATGTTCTTTGCCGAAGAAAGACTCCCGATTGTTCAAGAGATGATTCTTGCCGAATCAACCGAAGATAGAATGGTTGCTCTCGATAAACTTCTTCCTTTCCAGAAGAAAGATTTTAAGGGACTCTTTGAATCAATGAGCGGATTACCGGTTACAATCAGAACCCTTGACCCGCCATTGCATGAGTTTTTACCGGAACGCGAAAAAGTTGAAGAAGAGCTGAAAGAGCTTGATAAAAAAGATGATGATTATGATGAAAAGAATGATCGTCTGACTATGATTCTCAGGCGTAT
>JAAERC010000539.1 GCA_024230695.1 Candidatus Zixiibacteriota bacterium | reverse complement strand
GGGCCGTATAGTGATCCTCGAGGTAATCGGCAGGATCGTGTGCCTTTGGGCTCCCATCTATCAGGGCTTCGGTCTCACCCGGATCAACCGTTAGTGGCTTGACTACATCCAATTGGTTGGGTACGATAAGTGGAAACTAATCTGGGGTAAAGTAACATCTATATGTTAATTGTTGGGCGATTGATACGCATATATATGTGCGAGCTTTAGCGAGACGAGTGGGAACGATAGAGTCGGGCAACCTAACATGCAATGCAAGGGCCATTCACCCAAAAGCGTGGAAGCCGCTGATCGACCACCATTTATGTGTCTCATCGGATAAGGCGATAAATTCAGATGACTGATGGTCAATCACAAAACATAGACAAGGATACTCTGCCATTGACAATAGCAGAGGAAAGTCTAGTATTGTCTGCTGACTCAAAATTAATTCAGAATAGAAAACTCAGTTATTTAGACTGGAAGAATGAACACCAGCAGGGACTCACATTTAAGAATTGTACGATATCTTGTGCTGACTTCTCTAACTCAAACCTAGACGGTCTGCGTCTTGAAAATTGCAATATCTTAGATTGTGATTTTGGGGATGCAAGTATTCAGGATGGTTTTTTTGAAGGGTGTACATTTTATGAAGACAGCAGTCAAAAAGGATGTGATTTCCATTCGGCTGATTTAAGACGAACTGAATTTCATCGCTGCAATATATCCATGAGCAATTTTACCCGTTCTGATTTATTCGACATTACAATAAATGATTGCCAAGCTCAAGGGTGTAATTTTGAGTTTGCTGATTTTGTGAACATTGTCAGCCGAACTGTCTTATTCAGCTCAGCTCGATTGACAAAGACAAATTTCGAATATTCTAATTTCAAAGGTGTTAATTTAGAGAAATGTGATTTATCTGAGAGTAAGCTCATTGCTGTGATTTTATCAGAAGTTAATTTGAAAGGCGCTAACCTCACTAATACTGTATTTGCTCCGATTCAGTATGATGGATTATCGATCTTTAAGGCAGATATGAGAAATTCTGAAATAAGCGGCGTTGATATAAGATCGCTAGATTTTTCTGGCGTTAAAATATTTGAATCGCAAATGACATCTC
>JAAERC010000538.1 GCA_024230695.1 Candidatus Zixiibacteriota bacterium | reverse complement strand
CCACATTGCGTTAAGAGTTTCTTCACTGATACGTGATTGGATCAATGGTTCAACAAGAGCCGTTTGCCAGTTTCTTCTTTCATAAAGAGTCAGACGATACCCCGCCTGATAATTAAGCGACATCGCCGCAAGTTCAGCGCGCCGTCCCCAGGCTTCCTCGATGCAATCAAAGGCCTGTTTACGAGTGGAACGATCTGAAACGGCCATTTTATTGGCCAATTGGCCGAGCGATAGTTTTTTGGTCTCACCATTTTCGGTGAAATCAGATGTCAGATCGCCGTACATTTTGTCATATAAACGATTCCAGGCATGATAACCGTTAACAGCCAGATCAGTAGCAAATGCCTCCAATTGTGGATCCATTTTTTGTTTGGCTATTTCTCTGGTCTCATTGAGGAAAAAAGAAACGCTTTTTAGTTTTTCATGTTCGACTAGTTTTTGCCACTGGGAATCTTTCTGTTTTTTTGCAAATGCCTCCAGAGATACTATCAATTTTTGATATTCTGATTCAAAAACATCCATCTCGCCGACAATCTGATGGCCCTTAGTATCTTTGACATTCTGGCTTATTAAACAATGGGCAAAAGAATTTCCATGATGAACACGATCCAGAAGTTCCTGCAGTTTTAATATGAAATCGACCCATTGATCAAGATTTGAATCATCCAACACATCAGATAGCTTGGAAAACTGATCTTTTATTTTGGGGATGTCGTTTTTTATCTCCTGCCTGAAAGTCTCAAATTCTTTTGATTGACTTCCGCCGGGAAATATTGATTCCAGATCCCATTTGGGGGCCGGGGGCATTTTTGTGGTTTCCATTTGTGGACTCATTTTTATTCTCCTATGGGATTTCTGATT
>JAAERC010000537.1 GCA_024230695.1 Candidatus Zixiibacteriota bacterium | reverse complement strand
CATCAAGTTTTCACTCCGGCACCAGAAATGATTGTGAGTATTATTTTCAAACTGTGGAACCATATGAAGTATTGGACGACGATGTCGTTGAATTCTGGACTTATTATGATATTCAGGAACGGTATGATTATGCGTACTTTGAGATCTCTACTGATGGTATAACATTTACGCCGCTTCCCGGAGATATAACAACCAACTATAATCCCAATGGATTAAATCGCGGTAATGGTATTACGGGAGCATCTGTTGGATGGGAATTTGTTTTATTTGATATATCAGATTATGCCGGACAATCGGTATATTTTAAATTTTCTTATGAAACTGATGTTTCTATTGTTGGTGATGGTATTTTTATTGACGATATATTTCCGGCCAATGGATTTGTCAGTCAGTCTATAATATCCTCATCGATAGCGGATACTTTCTTCACATTTACTGATCATGAAGCCGGAAACTACTATTATAAAGTTAAAGCGATGGATAAGGAAAATCAATGGAGTGGTTATTCTGAGATGGTAAGTACTTTGGTTGAAAAACCATATATCTGTGGAGATGTTGATGGAATTGAAGATATAAATATTCTGGATGTTGTTTTTATAATTAATAATGTCTATAAAAATGGACCAGATCCTGAGCCACTTGAAGCCGGAGATGTTGATGGAATTGCACCGATTAATATCCTGGATATTGTTCATCTAATTAATTTTATATATAAATCTGGTGCCGCTCCAATTTGTTATTGAGATACTGTTAGAGTTTTTGATGGTTGACTATAAAATAGCTGGGTCAAATATAATTGACCCGGTTTTATTATATCCGGGACCCAATTAGAATCCCTCAAATAACCGAGAATTACTTATTGCTATATCCTATTACAACTAAGCGAGTTATCAGCCCCGGTTATTTATGTTATAAAATTACACATCACATTCCTTAGTCGATTAAGACCAAAATAGTTTTGCCGATAATTAAATAGATAGAATGAGTTATGCCGAATTTTGACATTGTGGCTCAAATAAAAGATCGGACCCAAAATGTATATTTGTATAACAAAAAAAAGTATAAATAGAATTGCTTCATCGGTACTTGGTTTAATCTGTTTTATTCTTCTTTCGGGAACCATGTTTGATGATATCAAAGCATTACAATCTGCAATTACACCGAACTCGGTGACTCTGGCATGGACTGCGCCTGGTGACAATGGCAATACCGGCACCGCGCGGCGTTATGATATTCGATACAGTACTTCCGAAATAACTACTGAAAATTGGTCTGTTGCCGGCCAGGCGATCGGTGAACCGAATCCCGCGGCAGCTGGAACCACACAAGAATTTGTTGTTGATGATTTGATTCCAAACACTTTGTACTATTTTGCTATTAAAACTTTAGATTATGCAAATAATTGGTCAGTAGTCTCAAATAATGATACCGCAACAACACAATCTCTAGGATCTTCAATCATTGTCCCTGGAAATTATGAATTATCGCAGAATTATCCAAATCCTTTTAATGCATCAACGGTCATTAATTATTATGTACCGATTCCCGGTCCGGTGAAACTATCGGTCCATGATATTCTTGGTAGAACCGTTAGTACTATTGTTGATGAAGAGTTGTCAATAGGTGATCATACCGCCACTTGGGACGGTATTGATGGATATGGCAATCCAGCGGCTACCGGCGTCTATTTCTATTATTTAAGTGCTGGGGAAAATAATACCAGTAGAAAGATGTTACTTCTCAAATAGAAATTATACTTTTAATCCAAACTTCTTTTTTACTTATTAGATCATCTTTGTAAGATAGGTACATCTAAAAAAAATTAATAACGCTATTTATAAATCACCATACATATTATTTGGATGATTATTTCCGCGCTCACTCCTTGACAGATCTTATTTTACATATATATTTTATTCGAAGAATGTAGAAGGAGACAATGTACAGGTGCAAGGCACTTCCAACCATGTTTTAACATTTGTGCCCATCTAAAAAAAATCAAAAAGGATCGGATTATGACAAAGGACAACCGTTTTTACTTCTCAGT
>JAAERC010000536.1 GCA_024230695.1 Candidatus Zixiibacteriota bacterium | reverse complement strand
TAATCAGACATAACTACGGCTTCAAGTAAGGAGTTTGAGGCCAACCGATTGGCACCATGCATACCAGTGAAAGCTGATTCACCGCAAACATACATTCCTTCAATATCAGTTTGACCATACAAGTCCGAAACAATCCCACCGCAGTTGTAATGAGCCGATGGAACTACCGGGATCGGTTCTTTTGTTATGTCAATTCCCCTATTCAAACATTCTTTATAGATATTTGGAAATCGTTTTTTAATAAAAGATACCCGCTTGTGGCTGATATCAAGATAAACGCAATTTTCACCACTTTTATTTAATTCGCTATCAATGGCGCGAGCGACAATATCTCTGGCGGCAAGTTCTTTCTGCGGGTGATAATTTTTCATGAATCGTTTGCCATCAGAATTAACCAAAATTGCGCCCTCACCACGAACTGCTTCGGATATCAAAAATGCTTTGCCATCGGGATCATATAATGCGGTTGGGTGAAATTGAATGAACTCAAGATTAGCAATTCTTGCTCCTGCGCGATATGCCATTGCTATTCCATCTCCAGTGGCTATATCCGGATTGGTCGTATTATAATATACCTGACCAACTCCACCGGTGGCAAGCATTGTTACCGGGGCATAAAAGCTTCTGAAAACTCGTTTGCGACGAGAAAAAGTATAGGCCCCGCCGCAACGCCAGCGCCCGCGATGGTTGTAGGTAATCAGATCAAGGGCAATAGTGTTTCGGAAAATATCAACATTTTTATTTTTGCGGCAGGCACTAAGTAATGCCCGTTCAATTTCGCGGCCGGTGAGATCGCCGGCATGTACCACCCGTTTGGTAGAGTGGCCGCCTTCGCGACCAAGATCAAATTTACCCTGTTCTTTAGTGAAACGAACTCCGATTTCAACCAGTTTATGGATCACCCTGGGGCCGTTTTTGACGATCTCTTCGACAACTTTCTTTTTACATAATCCGGCGCCCGATTTAAGAGTATCTTCGATATGTGAGTTAAAACTGTCAACGTTGGACATTACAGTGGCAATACCACCCTGGGCATAGTTTGTGTTTGATTCAGTTTCACCCTTTTTTGTGATAACTGCAACTTTACACCCGGGAATTTGGTTAGCTACTTTTTGGGCAAAATACAGTCCGGCTATTCCTGAGCCAACAACTATAAAATCGTATTTGTTTTCCACTTCATTTCTCGGTTATTTGATTCAATTTCTCAAAAACGGCTTTTGCGTTTTCTTCCAATTGGAGTTTCAGTTTAAGATAATATACAGGTTTTTCAAAATTAAAGTCTTTCAATTTTACATAATCTTTGTAAGTGGTGATGATAAACTCCGGTTGATATTTTTCCAAATCATTTTTTATTTTATCTGTCTCAGCTTGATTGTATTGGCAATGATCTGCAAATTGTCGCCAGCCTGTCAGATTTGTTAGATTTTGCCTGATATATTTTTTAAATCCGTTAAAATTTCCAATTCCCGCAAAAAGATAACAGCTTTGAGTTGAAATTGAATCCAGTGATATCTCATTTTGATTTGAAACTAGAATATCATTAATAAAAAAGAGTTTTGCCATTGGTCTGTCTGAAAAACGGTTTCTGAGGTATTGGGCAAAGTCGTTACTATTTTCAGTATAATTGGCTTTAGTCAATAAAATCAAATCGGCTCTAATACCTGCGGATAAATTCTCTCTTAATCGACCCAAAGGAAAAATAGATTCGTTTCTTAAATCATGATTGGCATCAATTAATAGAATATTCAGTGATCGATAAAGTTTTTGGTGCTGAAAACCATCGTCAATAATAATAATATCAACATGATACATACTTTCAAGCCGTAAGGCCGCATCGGTTTTAGATTCTGCAACAGAAAAATAAACATTGGGAAGATTCTCGGCCATCTCCATTAATTCATCGCCTGTTTCTTTTATGTTAAATTGCGAAATTTCCTGACCCATTTCACAGATGTTTGTTTTTATTTGTCGGCCATATCCCGATGAAACTATTCCAACCGTTTTGCCTTTATCGAGATAGTGATTAGCAAGATAGATGGCTACTGGAGTTTTGCCTGTCCCGCCAACGGTTAAATTGCCGACCGAGATAACCGTCGCTTTGGTTTTTATTGGTTTTGACCGAAACGTTTTTCTTAAAAGT
>JAAERC010000535.1 GCA_024230695.1 Candidatus Zixiibacteriota bacterium | reverse complement strand
TATTTTCGTGGTGATGAATCCAGCGATGCTGAATCATACTCGATAGTTATCCCGCCACCCAATGTCACCAATATCCTTCATCTGGGACATGCCCTGAATAATACTATTCAGGATATCCTGATTCGTTACAAACGGATGACCGGATTATGCACCGAGTGGATGCCCGGTGCCGATCATGCCGGAATAGCGACTCAGGTCGTGGTTGAAAAGATGTTGACCAAAGAAGGTACTACCCGTCGCGAATTGGGTCGTGAGAAATTTATTGAGCGAGCCGGTGAATGGGCTTATAAGAATAAGGATCTCATCTTAAATCAGCTGAAAAAGATCGGTTGTTCATGCGATTGGGAACGGACCAAGTTTACAATCGATGATGATATGACCCGCGCGGTGATGGAAGTTTTTATTCGTCTTTATGAAAAGAAATTGATTTACAGAGGTAACCGGATAGTCAACTGGTGTCCGTCGTGTCAGACCTCGCTTTCGGACGATGAGGTCGAACATGAGGATAAAGACGGCAAACTCTGGTATATTAAATATAAAATAAAAGGCAGTGATGTTCATCTGACCGTCGCGACAACTCGTCCGGAAACGATGCTTGGTGATACTGGTCTGGCTGTTAATCCCAAAGACAAAAGATATAAAAAATATGTCGGTAAGACTGTTATCCTGCCGATTCTTGAGCGTGAGATACCAATTCTTGCTGATAGTTATGTTGACACTGAATTTGGAACCGGTGTTGTTAAGGTAACCCCGGCGCATGACCCAAATGATTTTGAAATAGGGCAGAGGCATGATCTTGAAGAAATAAATATTCTCAATAATGATGGAACGCTTAATTCGAACGCCGGCAAATTTAAGGGTCAGGATAGGTACGAAGCAAGGAAAAACCTGATTGTTGAGCTTGAGAAAAAAGGTTATCTTGATAAAATAGAGAAGTATGACCTGTCAGTCGGGACATGTTATCGTTGTCATAGCGAGATCGAGCCATATCTGTCCGAGCAATGGTTTGTGCGGATGGCCGAGCTTGCCAAACCGGCAATAGAAGCCGTCAAAAAAGGTGAACTTAGATTTCATCCCGATTTCTGGTCTAAGACATATCTGCACTGGATGGAAAATATTCGTGATTGGTGTATTTCTCGTCAGTTGTGGTGGGGGCATCGGATACCGGTGTACTATTGTGATGACTGCAATGAGATGATGGTTTCGGCTGAGGCACCGGATAAGTGTTCAAAATGTGGCAGTACTAATATTAATCAGGATGAAGATGTGCTTGATACCTGGTTTTCATCATGGTTATGGCCATTATCAACATTTGGCTGGCCCGATAAAACTCCTATGCTTAATAAATTTTATCCGACTGATGTACTGGTGACAGCCTCGGAAATAATTTACCTCTGGGTGGCAAGGATGGCTATGGCCGGGTATGAGTTTATGGATGGTCTGCCATTTAGCGATGTTTATATTCATGGGACAGTCCGTGATGCCAACGGTATCAAGATGTCCAAATCGCTTGGTAATGGAATCGATCCACTGGATATTGTTGAGAAGCACGGCGCGGATACCTTAAGGATGTCAATGGTTCTGGCCACTCCTGATGGGCAGGATCCCTGGATATCTAAAAATACATTTGAGATCGGTCGTAATTTTATCAATAAACTGTATCAGGTCTCGCGGTTTGTAATGATGAGGGCCGAGGGTTTTACATTTGATGTTAATACTCCTCCCAAAGATGATTTGATTCTGGTTGATAATTGGATTTTATCAAAACTTGAGCGGACGATTGAATCGGTCGAAAAAGATTTAAAAGACTTCAAATTGTCGTCGGCGTCAAAAACGCTTTACGGTTTTACCTGGAATGATTTCTGTTCATGGTATATTGAGTTGATCAAACCAAATCAACCCGATTTGCCAATCAGAGAAGGTTCATTGCGGGTCGCTATTTATGTTTTAGATAATATTCTAAAACTGTTACATCCGTTTGTTCCGTTTGTAACCGAAGAGATAAATGGCAATTTGCAGGAGTTTTTCCCTGAGAAGAAAGAAACGCTTGTTTTTGGTCCATGGCCAAAATCAACCGGAAAGTTCAAAGATGATGCCCTTGAGGCCTCGCTTGAATCAATTCAGGTTGTAGTAAATGCGGTTAGATCAATTCGAGCTGAGATGAATGTTCCGCCGGGGAAACGTTCCGACTTGCATATTCGGGTGACCGACAACAAATTGGGTAAGCTTCTGGAGACATA
>JAAERC010000534.1 GCA_024230695.1 Candidatus Zixiibacteriota bacterium | reverse complement strand
ATTTATTTCAGAAGGCAATGTCCTGGGAGCTGGTGAAGTCATTTCAACATATTTTGGAGTTAATGCATTTCATCAATCAGGTTGGCAGGTAAGAACTGCCACAGGTGATGTTCGCATTGAAGATTTCATTGGAGCTCATTCATTGGTTCCCGATGAATTTCCTGATTTGCTAATTGATACAACAAGATTGGAATCTTTATATCTCTGGGATTCGACCCGTTGTGATGATTCGCAATACCCATGTTATCCGTTCAGGGATTTGGTAACTGGAGAGATAATTTCAGGTGCAATGCCGGAGGTTGGATATATTGTAAAAGGATTTGGCACTGAACCGCTATATCTCTACAAATCAATGTGGGGAAGTGACCCGCCAACATATATTGACCAGCGCGAAGGTACTGTGGTTGCTATCAGAAGAGATGCTCCTAATTTTAGAACAGCCTTCTTCTGTTTCAATGTGATGGCCATGGATGAAGTATCAGCCACTCAGGTCTTTAACACGATGATGGACTGGTTGTCATATCAGCCTATTATTAATGCTGGCAAACTAAATTCTAATTACTTTGATTCTGATGAGATCAGTAAATATAGAAATATTAGTCGCAGGATGCATGACCTGAAAAAACAGGGTTTGTTACCATCGATGAATGAAATGTAATTTACTATTATTGTTTTTGAAGCCGGGGATTTAATTAAATCCCCGGCTTTTTTATTTGAGGATAGATGTGATTGATTGTAACGTTTTATTATTTGGAAATTTGTTAAGAGCTATTTGAGAGATGTGTTTGGCACTATCTATCTGACCAGATAAACGATAACCATTAATAAGATTTATGTAAGCATCAGTTAATGATGAATCATTGACAATCGCCAGTTTACTCAATCGAATAGAGTTTTTTAGATCATTTTGTTTTCCATAAATATAACCCAACTGATAAGCCGCCTGTCCTTTGGTTTTGAGCGATATCTGCCGCCCGGTCAATCCCGAATATGTAAAAGCTCTATCATCAGTCTCAGCGGCAATTGAATGGGTAGATAAAACCTGTAATAAATGCTCAATAGATAAATTGTCCATCTGCCAATTGGAATATATAAAACCAGCCTCGAGATGTATCCTTGATCTGTCAGGGACCAATAATAGAGCTTCTTCAATCGAATTTTGAAGTCCCAGTGTATCAGATAGGGCCGCATGACATCGTATTTTAATTATATTGGCCTGGGAGTGATATGGTTTTAAAGCAAGCGCTGAGTCGGCATATATAATAGATTCTAAATATTCGTTATTTAAAAGTCGTAAAGACGCGATATTAACATATCCGTCAGGTCGCTTTGGGAATAATTTGATTTCATTGCTGAAATACTGTTCTGCCGAATCACCAATTCCCTGCCTTAGCCATGTTACGCCAAGATTCAAATTTGCATCGGGGAAGGAAGGATTAGAATTCAATAATTGATTATATAAATCAGTTGCTGTTTTATAATTGCCTTGATAAAGGTTAAAATTGGCCTGGTTAAATAATCCACCGCCAATATTTTTTGATTCTGTTTTTGGAGATGGTATAAATGATACGAGAAAAACACCAACGCCAATAACAAGCGTAATCATATGCTGTTTTAAAAATTTACTTATGAAGTCTATAGATAATAAGTTCGATAGTCCATAAGATGCAAGGATAATTAGCAAAGGTATCACCGGCAGTCGATAACGGGCATTGATGAAGAATAGTGAAATTAATAGCAAATAGAGTGTTATCATTATAATCACAAACAGAATCTGGCGATTCCATTTCCTATTAATTCGTAAAAAGAATATTGAAATTGATACCAATGCCAGAATAAATGCAAAATTGATAGGATTTAGTCTTAGGACGGGATTATTGTTGAAGAATATATTGAGATCTCGATTATTTGATATTTCCAAATTATTAAAAGACAGCCCAAGTTTGTATAAATATAGTTTAAAAAATTCTATCTTGTTATCAATGATCCAATCGAAACTCTTATTGAACCAGAAGTTTGATATCTCTGAAGCTTTTAATTCTCTATTTGATTCATTTTCAGCAATATAATTAATATCCTTTATTTGCCAGTTATGCCCCAAGGGGGAGGGCATTGAGGCGGTTGAGCCATCGGCTGAGGCATTGTTACCAATATAGAAATTTATTCCGCCCGATGATGATATTAAGACAAAATCATCGGCAACAATCAGGTTGCGAACAGTCACCGGTAGAATAATTAAGATCAGAGAACCAATCAGAATGATGCTATGCAATAATGATTGTTTTAGATTTTTTGTATTTATAAATATCCAGATGATATAAACAGGCAATAAGGCCAGGATGGTTGGTTTGGTTAAAGCCGCCAATCCAATGATCAGTCCAGTAAGGCCATACCACTTTAGCGCTTTGGTTTCAATTGTTTTGAGTAAACATAAAATTGACAATTCAAACAGAAATGTAAATAGGCTGTCAACAAGCAGTTCGCTTTCAAAATATATCGCAATCGGGTAGATAGCATGAATCAATGCAGCCAGTATCGCAGATATTTTCCCAAAAAGTTTGAATGCAATTTGACCTGTGATATAGACAGATAATATTCCAATTATGAATCCAAATATTCTGGCAATCAAAATAGAGCCGCCAAATATTGAATACAGTCCACCCAAGAGATAAATATATAAGGGTGCCCGAAAAAATGGCTCTTGTCCAAGAATATCACCATCGGCAATCGACAACGCCCAATAATTATGAAAGAGTGAATCAACCAAAAGGTGATCCCACTGCTCATCATAATAGTAGTATAACAGGAATATTCCTCGGACAATTCCGGCAAAAATCAGAATTGCGAAGAGGGGATAGTCGCGAATAAATGTTTGGATATTTCTTTTCATACTTATTTAAGATAATCAACTTTCTTTTGTTTTACAACTGCAAGCTAGAGCAGTGAAGTGATTTCAGTTTGCAACTTGAGCCGATGTTTGCAGGTAGTTAATAGTCAGGATAATTCCTCTGTTCAAAATTTAATCACATTGTTGGGATTTTGTAAGTCGTTCCATATCAACCTGATAAGTCGTTGGTTGTCTATATCATTTGAAATATATAATGAGATATCAATGAATTAGTTCTCAGGCACAATGGTTGCTCAATGCATATATGGTTTTTATTTAAGGAGATAATATGTTACGTCAAATTAAGAATTTATTGTTTTTTACCGTCATAACGACTGTCATGATTTTTAGTGCAGGTTCAGTTTCGGCTGTTTCATTGTCACCATCAATCTCAAAATCACTTGATACCTTTGAATCATTCAATATTGAGTCACCAGATTCATTAGTACAAGTCATTGTTTTTGTTGAAGATGATAATTCTATGCCAGCACCAAGTAAGATGGCATCTTTTAATGATTTGGATTTTAGAGCCAAACATAAGATAGTTATTGAAGACCTTCAAATGAGAAGTTCTGATTTATTAGAATCAGTAAGTGCGCATGTTCTCAGTATCAATCCTGATACTCAGATAAAAAGATTTTGGATCGCCCCGGCACTTGCTTTCGAAATCCCGCTTTCAATGATTGATGAATTGACAAAAATCCCTGGTGTCGTTTCAGTAATTGAGGATGGCGCTATTGAATATATACAACCGGTTGAATCAAATATGACCGCCTCTAAAGTAAGTGGAAATTACGGTCATTTAACCGCTATGAATATACCTGCTGTGTGGGAGATGGGAATTGATGGCTCGGACAGACTAATATGCAACTTTGATACTGGTGTTGATGGTGAACATCCTGCTCTCCAAAGTAAGTGGCGTGGAAACAGTGCTTCGGCATCGGCCAGTTGGTTAGCTCCTCATCAAATTGGAACCACTCCTCAGGATATTGTAGGGCATGGAACGCAGACTATGGGGATTATGGTTGGCGCTACCGATAGTGATACTATTGGTGTCGCTCCCGGAGCTCAGTGGATGGGCGCGGCCGTCGTGGATCAGGGGCAGACATTAAGTAATACGATCTCCGATATT
>JAAERC010000533.1 GCA_024230695.1 Candidatus Zixiibacteriota bacterium | reverse complement strand
TCCAACAGTTGACCGGGGCACCAAAATCGCTGAGAAAAACTTTGATCTCGTTGCCACCCATTGTGTTGCGCCTTCATGCCTGAGACTAAATTTCCCGTCATCGTAATCGTCAAATTTGAAAATCTCATTCCCCATCATCGCTGTCGCCCAGAATGATGTATAATCATCCTGAATATTCAGCTCAGTCGGGTCAAGTCGATTGTTCCATTCAATCGAATACTCACGAAGTGAACCTGCCTCGGGACCTTTGGTAATCTCAATAATCAAATCATAATCGTAACGATCCGGATAAAAGCGGTATTTTTTTGTAACATGATCTCCGGATTCCGACTGAAAACTATATGATAGTTCAAATGGATTATTGTCAACTGTATAATGCCCGGCAGGCAGGGAAGAGACAAAAGGCAAACGGCTATCTGTGATCAGGCCATTTTGAATCGATAATTCAGGGGTCGCGTTTTCGCAACCGGGAAGCATTTCGATCGGTTGATCTTCCTGGTCAAGATATTTTTTAAGCTTAAACGAAACCGGGCCGCCACCATAGTTGGTCATCACAATCGACCAGACATCAGTCTCAATATATAAACTGTCAACTGGAACATCGAAAATCGGCTCATCAAGAGATGCGGTCGCTTCTGCTGAATCGGCTATTTCTTGTGTGACGGGGGTTCCAGATGGTGTCGTTTGTGTTGCCGTATTTGCTTGTTGTTCAGTTGGTTGCGTATATTGTTCAGTTGCTTCTGGACGAGGTTTAGGAGGTTCCATCAACCCCAAACCAGTCATGATCGGAATCCAGAATATTACCAGTGCCCCAAGGGCAACTACCATAAGAATCGTTTTTTTATCCAATTTTAAATCTCTTTATCCCTAAAATGTTATATCCTTTATACTTTTTTACTAAATTATATACTATTTTTTTTTATTTTTTATTCAC
>JAAERC010000532.1 GCA_024230695.1 Candidatus Zixiibacteriota bacterium | reverse complement strand
GACATTATTAACAATGCGTGTAAGCATAACAAAACGCACTACAAGCTTCTTCAAACCATTAGTGGTTGCGGTCCTATAACTGCATTAACAGTGCTTTACGAAACACACACAATAGGCAGGTTCGCTTCAATGCAATGTTATTCGTCTTATTCCCGTGTAATTCGAGCAGAAAACAGCTCCAGTGGTAAAGATTATGGTAGAACTTCCAATGACAAGATTGGCAATCCTTATCTCAAATGGGCATTGTCGGAAATAGGGTCTCACATAATACTTCACTCGGATCTGGTGCGCCAATGGTATGACAAACAGGTGACAGAACATGGCAAAGGCAGTGCAATGGCACGGCTTCGTCACAAATTGGCCGTTGCCATATATCAGATGCTTAAGAACAATGTAGGATTTGATGAATATAAGTTTTTAGGGATTCAAAAAGAACAGGAGACTATCCCTGCGCACAACTGGCAGGAAAAGTCCGGAAAATCTTCCAAGCCCCATTGCGTGATTGGAAAGTCTCCTGTTTCTTCATTACCAAAAAGAAATAGAAAAATGATAACGGGACGGTTATCCCTGCGCACAACTGGAAAATGCAAAGTCCGGACAAAATGCAGATCCACCATTGGCTGATTGGAACCGTTCTGTTATTTTTACCTGAAACAGAATTACTAAGAATAAATCTTCCACAGAGTTAGTGGATATAATATGAAAAAAAGGAGTTTAACTCAAGAGCACTAAACATAGTAAATTCGACCACCGCCCCTGTGGAATAACCCAAAACCAACTGGATGTAAATCAAATTGATTTATAAGCCCTTAAATACATATTTGAATGGCTTCGCAGGGTACCGTATAAATTCTGAGGACGAAAAGTCCAGGGAGTTACTTTTGTCTGCTGTTACTCATTATTTCGAATAGCACAGGAAATAATAAAACACGACAAGAGGTAACTTACAATCCCAATATATGTTTGGAACGGAGGTCTCTCCGCTATCCACAAAAAGAATACGAGCGGTAACTGAATGGCTATGAAAGGGGCTGTTGAGAAATGAAAGCGAAAATAAGGTTTTTGGAAAGAAGGATTGGTGCAGACTCGGACTGTTGGATGTCAAAAAATAAGTGGTTTGAGTTTTCTGTGATGGGGAGTGTATTATTTTCTTGACAATTGGCCTTCAATATATGTTGGTGGCTGTGGGCCAGTAT
>JAAERC010000531.1 GCA_024230695.1 Candidatus Zixiibacteriota bacterium | reverse complement strand
TTGATTATTGGTGATTATACCGGATTGATCGGAGACCCATCAGGGAGATCAGTAACTCGCCCGCAATTGACCTATGATCAGGTAATGGCAAATGCCCAAACCTATCAAGACCAGTTTTTTAAAATTCTCGATAAATCCAAAACGGAAGTTCATTTTAATGGTACATGGTTCTCGAAAATGGACTTTCAGGAAATCATGACATTGGCTTCAAAATTTACTGTCGCTCGGATTCTAGAACGAGATGATTTTGAAAAGAGGTTTAAATCTCAAACACCGATTTCAATTCATGAATTATTTTATCCATTGATGCAGGCATATGATTCTGTTGCTATCAAAGCCGATGTTGAAATTGGAGCTACCGAACAGAAATTTAACCTATTAACCGGTAGGGATATTCAACAGGATTATGGTATTGAACCACAACTTGTTTTGACAACGCCGGTTTTGGTCGGTCTTGATGGACATCAACGAATGTCCAAATCAATTGGTAATTATATAGGTATTGATGAATCAGCCAAAGAAATATTCGGCAAAGTGATGTCTATTTCCGATAATATGATTTACTCATATTATGAACTGGTTACAGATATTTCTTCAAACAGACTGGCCGAGATCAAAGAACAACTAAAAGACAAAAACAACAACCCAATGAGTTTGAAAAAGGAACTTGGCGAAACTCTGGTGACTATGTACCACTCCGCAGAAGAAGGGAAGGGCGCCAGAGAAGAATTTGAGCGCGTCTTTTCGAAACATGAATTACCCGATGATATCCCGGAATTTGATTGTTCCACATATGATAAGCAAGTGTGGATTGTGAAAATATTGACCGAAAGCAAACTCGCCAAATCAAATGGCGAAGCACGCCGTTTAATAAAGGGCGGTGGTGTTTCAATAGATGGTGAAAAAATAAGTGATGATAATCTTGAATTGGATATTAAAAATGATATGTTATTGAAAGTCGGAAAGCGAAGATTCTTAAAATTGAAAAGATAATGTTTTTTTGAAACTTATCTGACTTTCTGCCATTATAAATAATATGAAAAACATATTTAAAATATTTATTGTTTTAGTTCTTCTCGCTGTTATCTCTGGTTGCGCCGGTGGTAGAGCGGGAGGGAGCAAAATTCAGGGTATAGCCGAAAGAGAAATAAGTCGACCAAGATTACCTCTGCGTATAGCGATTAACCCGCATGCCTTTAATTTCTTCATTAATGCGACCATCTTTGAATCAATGGGTGAGAATTATATGGCCAAGGACCAATATGGGCGGGCTTTGGAATTGGTGCCGACATCAAATATGGTAAGGTATTCTTATTCCTTGATGTTAAATAAATTAAAAGAGTATAGAAATAGCATAAACGAAGCAGAGCAAATATCCCCAAAAGATTTAGATAGCTGGTTACTTATTGGCAATAATTATCGTACGTTAACATTATATGATTCATCACTTACTGCATATTATAATGCTCTTGAGATAGATTCCAATATTTCATCCATTTATTACTTTATGGGAGCCTATTATCAACAAAATTCCAAAATGGATTCAGCTATCTGGGCTTTTCAACATGTCGCCAGATTAGTACCTGATTATGCTTCATTTCAGCAATTGGCGAATCTTCAACTAAGATCCGGCAAAATTGAAGATGCCAAAACAAGCTACTACCAATCGCTGGAATATGATTCTACGGTGAAGAATGTCCGCTCCGATCTTGCCTTGTCAGCCCTTTATGAAGAATCCGGCGACAGGAAAAAAGCTGAAGAGAGGACCGAGACTGCTGAGCATCTGAAGCGGGATGATTTAGTGCTCCAACAAAGATTGC
>JAAERC010000530.1 GCA_024230695.1 Candidatus Zixiibacteriota bacterium | reverse complement strand
TGTGTGGCAGTTTTTTTATCAGACGGTCAGATCAAAATTTAAGACTATTCAGGAAATCCAAAGAACATTTGTATTTGCCATATTAATTATTATTCTTTCTTTTACGATTGCGTCTGCTCAATCCAATCTTAGTCTCATAGGTTTTATTTATGATCAGGATGATGGATCGGCTATCCAAAACGCAACGATTGAAGTTGTTGAGCTTGGGCAAAGTTTATCTTCTGATGATCTCGGCTTTTTTGCTTTTGAACATGTTCCACCCGGTTTGTATTCAATTAAAATATCCGCCGATGGTTACAGCGACACAACAATAACTTATCTCGATATAGAGCCAGATATTACTAGTCGGATTAAAATTAATTTGTCACCAATAATTTACGAGCTTAAAAAAATAGTTGTTCGTAGCAAAAAAAATGAAAATTTGGTAAGCACCACTGATCAGGTGACAATTATATCCCGCCGTGAGATCCAACAAAGTAATAGCAATGATATATCAGAGATATTGGAATCGGTCGAAGGTATCTCGGTACAAAAGACAGGACCGGCGGGCGGTTCACAAATCAGGATCAGAGGTTCCAATCCCAGCCATGTTTTAGTTCTGCTCGATGGCCAAAAACTCAATCCTTCAGGAGGCGGTATTGCCGATTTAAGCGGGATTCCGGTCGAATCAATTGAACGGATAGAGCTTCATAAAGGCGGTGCCGGAGCGGAATTTGGCCCCGATGCCCTGGCGGGAGCCATAAATATTATTACCCGACCAGTTAAATTGTTTTCAAACATTACATTTGGAGGACAAAAAGATATTGGGGATTGGAACACAAGAAATACCGAAATGATTATTTCTAATCCGATCAGTATTAAAAACTTTTCCAGTCGTTACTGTTATTTATCTAAAGAATCAGACGGCGATTTTGACTATAATTACCCAATTGCCGAATCAGAAAACGGTGACTCTTTTTACAGCGGTACAAGAATAAATAATTCCTCGAGATCGGATAATATTTTTGTTTCGGGAATATTTAAACCTTCGGAAAAAATAACTTTAAATTATTCCGGTAGATATTATAATTCGAAGCATGGCCTGCCAGACCGCGCGACCCGGCCATATGAAACAGCCGCAATGACCGATTTACGCAAAATGCTGACAGCGGGGATAAATTACGATATATCAAACATACATAAACTAAATTTTGAATATGGATACTCGCAATTTGATCAACATTTTCTTAATAATGATACTCCTTCGTTTCTTAGATTTGACAGCAAATTCACTAATGATATTTATACCCTAAGCCATAATCAAAGCTACTCATTTATAGACGGCAACCTGAGTCGTTTTTCAATTATGTACCGTGACGAGTTGTTGCATCAAACCGATTATCTACGGCCACTAGAAAGTATGGGGCAAACATCACGGAACAATTTTTCTACGCATATTTCGACCACTCAAAAAGCCGATTTAACACAAACTAAATTATTTGATATTATCAGCCTTGATGCCGCACTTCGTTTTGATCTGTCGCATACAAAAAAGGATTCCACTTCGTATGCCGACACGGTCAAAACCAACAGCACAGAACAATTATCACCAAAATTCGGTATCGCATTATCTAAGGGAGATAGATTCTCGTACGTCCTGCGAGCCAGCTATGGAAAATCATTCCGACTGCCGACCTTAAATGCGCTCTTCTGGAAAAGTGATACCCGCTCAAGTGGCAACCCCGGATTAAAGCCTGAAAAATCGGAGCATTCAGAAGCGGGCATTGAATTAAAATTAGATTTCAATAAAATTATTATTTCAGGCGGCATGACATATTTTCATTCATTTGTCAGAGATTTAGTGGTCTGGTCACAAAATACGCAGGGAATCTGGCGGCCCGAAAATCTGGCCTTGTCACAAACAACGGGCCATGAAGATTTTGTCCATATAAATTTGTTTAATAACAAGATCAAACTCTCCTATCAAAACAGCATTACAACGGCGCTGAATAAAACTGAGGGGGATAACAGTTTTGGCAAAAGGTTGATGTTTGCACCTCATTACATCACGACTTTTTCGGCCAGAATTAATCTCTCTCCCCTGTTCTGTTCTTATTCAATCCGTCTTGTCGACCGTGCCTTTAACGTAAAAGCCAATTCGCGTCCTCCTTATCCTGCCTATCGTCTTGATGATGTTCATTTTGGTCTGAACTATGATCTCTCCAACAATTGGCAGGTCTCTCTGTCGGCCAA
Organism: Candidatus Zixiibacteriota bacterium; assembly: GCA_024230695.1. The sequence continues at coordinate 1,462 of JAAERC010000530.1, read as the reverse complement.
AATAGATAATATATATAACTCAAACTATGTCCTGATGACCCATTACCCGATGCCGGGTCGCCAGTGGAACATTTCATTCGGTCTCAATTACAATATCGGAAAGGAAAACAAATGAAACAGAAAACTGCTATAACAATCTTACTTATGGTGCTTATGCCGGTGATGATTTTTTCAGCGGATAAAATCGCCTATGTTCTTAATTCCTCTGGCGAAACTCTTTCAAAAATCAATATATCAACTGGAATAGTGACCAATGATATTGTAACTATCGGCTCCGATGTCCAGTCATATCCCAATCAAATAGTTGTTCGCGATAGTTTGGCATACGTTATCGCCTCAGGAACCGATGAATTGCAGATCATAAATCTAAATACCGAGACAACAGTTGACTATATCAATACCGGTGCTTTTTCAAATCCCTACTGGATGGCTTTTTATGATTCTCAATACGTTTATGTGACCCTGATGTTGACCAATAAAGTAATCAAAATCGATGTTCTAAGCGGACTCATAGTTGATGAAATAAACACCGGGATTAGTCCGGCAGGAATAGCTATTTATGATCATAAAGCTTTTGTTGTTTGCAGTGGATACGATTTTGATACTTATACGTATAATCCAAGTGTACTGGCCATATATGACCTAAGTGATAATTCATTAATAGACGCACTTGATGTTGGACTGAATGCCCAGTTTGTGACAGTTGATAAAACTGGTCAAGTTCATGTCGTTGCCACCGGCAATTATTATGATATCAATGGTGAGGTTTATATTATTAATGGCGATTCTTATGAAACAATTAATAGTTTTGCCATCGGCGGCTCACCCAACCAACTCAATATCGGGCCGGATGATGTTGTTTATATCGCCGCGGCCGGCTGGGCAATGGCAGGGTACATATATTCTTATAATGCCATAACTGGTGAATTGTACCATGACAGCGGGAATCCGCTTGAAATCGGCACAAATTGTATGACAGCCGTACCTTTTCAAGACAGTACCATATTTTCTGCCAGTTTCGGCACCGATTATATAAATGTTATTGATTCGGCCGGTAATAGTCTGACGGATCATATTGTTGGCGATGGCCCGGTTCATCTTGATTTTAACTATCTCCCTGGTGATGCCAATGGTGACTACGTTTTGGATATTCTGGATATTATTTATATTATAAATTGGAAATATAAAGACGGTCCTCAGACAATCACTGCCCGCTGGCGCGCCGACGTTAATGCCGATTTGATCTATAATATTCTTGATATTGTTTATCTAATAAATTTCCATTATAAAGGCGGTCCCGAACCAAAAATCGGCTCGACCTGGTTCTATTAAAAACAGATATTATCGAATAAAATACTTGCTTGAGAAACATCTGATTCCATATCTTTAATTAATACCGTAATTAAATATGGAATAGGTCCGTGTAATAAGTATAAAAGTAAATATGTTTTTAGATAAATGA
>JAAERC010000529.1 GCA_024230695.1 Candidatus Zixiibacteriota bacterium | reverse complement strand
TTAAGACACTTTTGCGACCAACGTACGCAACCGTTTTACTATTGATTTTAAAACACCTTGCGTTACCTGAATGTGGTCAGACAACAAATCGACAAAATCATCCTGGGCAATCCGAAGAAGATCACAGTCCTCATCGACAACGGCGGTAACCACTCTTGGTTCATTGTCAAAAAGTGCCCAAGTTCCAAAAGCCTCGCCATTTTCGGCTAAGGCGATTTCTTGATTTTCCCGTTTCATCCGAATCTTTCCCCGCATAATAATATACAGTGAATCCGAATGATCATTTTCTTTATATACTATATCACCTTTTAAAAATGACACTTCCTCGGCGATAGTAGCCATCGAAGCCAATTGCTCAGTCGGGACTTCTGAAAATAAGTCAATATTTTGTAGAAAGATCACCTTTTCAATTATTGTCAGCATTTTTTATTTATATCCTTTGACTCAATATACATATTTAAAATCATTTTTCCAAGAAACCGATAGCTATTATTAATTGACAATCTCTCTGTTTATTGGTTCAAAACATATTTGGCGGTTTCACTAATTAATTCGTCC
>JAAERC010000528.1 GCA_024230695.1 Candidatus Zixiibacteriota bacterium | reverse complement strand
GAGATAAATGGGACTCAAAATATAGCACAAGTTGCTTCTGAGAAAAAAGTCAAACGAATAGCCATGATTTCAGGACTAAATGTCAATGAACTTGACACCAAGTATCGATTTATTGAAGCCAAATTAAAGGCGGAGAGGGCTTTGGTCAAGAGCGGAATTCCGTATACTATTTTCCGTTGTTGCTGGTTCTATGAGTCTCTTCCTTTGTTTATCAGAGGAAAAAAGGCGATATTGCTGGGTAACCAGCTTCATCCAATTTCATGGTTGTCCGCCTCAGATTATGCCGGGATGGTTTCCAGAGCATTCGAATTAGATAACACGACCGGGAAAATATTTATTGTCAGGGGGAAAGAGAAATTATCAATAGGTGATGCGTTGGCTAAATTTTGCGATTTGGTTGCACCTGAGGCAAAAATATCTCTTTTACCGCTTTGGTTGGCCTCGATTGCAGTTTTTCTATCCCGAAATAGGCAAACAAAGGGATTAATCCAGTTTATGAAATATTTTGAAACACATCCGGAACCAGAAATTAGTTGTGATTCCGAGAAAATTCTTGGGGAATCGACCACCTTCCTTGAGGATTGGGCAAAGGAATATAAAACGAAGCTTCAACTATTTTACTCCTAAAAAAGTAACAGAAAAGGCTAATATTTTCCTTGACAGCAACGATATTTATTCATATGATTAGCGATTGTGGCCTAAGGGCTTATGCAAAAACGAATTGATGGGCGATTAGCTCAGTTGGTTAGAGTACTTGCTCGACACGCAAGGGGTCACTGGTTCGAATCCAGTATCGCCCACCATTAATTAGCGGGTTATAAACCGTTTTATTGTAAGGTTTATGCCCTTTTATAGTTATAGGCT
>JAAERC010000527.1 GCA_024230695.1 Candidatus Zixiibacteriota bacterium | reverse complement strand
GATCGTGACAGATATAAGTCGTGCACAACTGGCTCTCGATATGAACCGGGATGGATCAAATATCGACAGGTATCCTCTGATTTATCAGGAGGGTGAACTTCGTCTGTTTCGGGCAAATATTGATGAAATTGAAAAAACAATGCAAACTCCCGGGCTGGCTTCATTACAAACGGAAAACATAAAATTAATTTATCGTGAACCTCGAGTTTTCAAAAAAGATATAATTACCAGAGACATTGACTTGGAAACACTTATTGGGGAAGTTGAACAGGATTCATTAGAATCGTATCTTGATGTTCTTCAGGCATTTACTGGACGTGTTGCTGGAACTTCCTCTAATGATGACGCCCGTGACTGGTGTGCTGGTAAATTTGATGAGTTTGGTTATGATTCGGTTGTTATTGATAGTTTTCAACAGACGATTTACAGTTCTCCGGCCGAGTGCCAAAATATTATTGCCTATAAAGTTGGAACGACATATCCCGAATTTCAAGTTGTTGTCGGCGCACATCGTGATGCCGTTCCGAATTCTCCCGGAGCTGATGATAACGGTACTGGAACTTGTGGGGTCTTGGAGATCGCTAGAATACTGGGAGAAATTGAAACCGAACTGACAATCGTGTTTGTTTTATTTGATGCTGAGGAACAAGGCCTTCATGGTTCCTGGCATTACGCCAATCGAGCGGCTTCGCAAGGTGATAGTATTGTTATGATGTTAAATATGGATATGATAGCATTTTACCAAAACAGCACCGAGGCATCCCTTTATGCCGGAGATAATCGACTTCATGCTGATCTTTGGGCCGACTTAGCGGCTACTCTAACAGGCATAAATATCAGTGGAATCAATGCCGGGACAAGCGCATACTCAGATCATCATCCCTTTGATCAGAACGGGTATGATGTTGTTTTTGTGGCGGAACGAATATTTTCCAACGTTTATCATACTCCGCAAGATAGTACAACCTATTTGGATTATGATTATTTTACTCGTATGGTTCAAGCCTCATTGGCTACAACATATTATGCAAATAATCATTTTGTACCTCAGCCGCAGCTTCTATTCAGTTATCCCGAGGAAATTCCCGATATACAATCACCCGGCTTATCATATACTTTTAATGTGGCAGTTGAGAGATTGTATGGTGCCGTGCCAATTTCCGGGAGTGCTTCACTTAATTATTCATTAAACGGAAGTGCCTTTAGTTTAATTGCTTTGAGCGAAATTGAAAGTGATTTATATGAAGTTACTCTTCCTGCACGATCCTGTGGAAGTCAAATCGATATCTATTTTAGTGTTAATGAAACAACAGCCGGAACTTTCTATGGTTTTGATGAAGGGGCGGCATTTTCTTTAGGTGTTGCTAATACAAAAACATTCGCCTTCTTTGATGATTTTGAAACTGATCAGGGTTGGAGTGTCACCGGCGATGCTACCGATGGCGCCTGGGAAAGAGGAATTCCGGTTGGTGGCGGCTCCCGAGGTGATCCGCCAAATGATTATGATGGATCAGGATATTGTTTTTTAACTGATAATGTTGCTGGGAACTCAGATGTTGATGGTGGATTGACCTCGCTTTTTTCGCCGACAATTGATGCCTCTGTTGGTACAATAAAAATAGATTATGCCCGGTGGTATAGCAATGATGCTGGTGATAATCCAAACGCCGATGAGATGCGCGTGTTTTTTTCTAATAATGATGGCGGAAATTGGACGGCGGTCGAGATCGTGGGACCAACTGCGCAAGCATCTGGTGGGTGGTATAAACAGTCTGTTTGGCTTGACGATATTCTGGCTCCTTCCGATCAGGTGAAATTGCGTTTTAATGTTTCAGATTTGGGAAGCGCATCTGTTGTTGAAGCGGCGGTTGATGCAATAATGGTAACATCTTTTAGTTGTGTTGCCGGTCCACCAACTATTACCACTGAAAGTTTACCTGATTGGATGATCAATCAAACCTATTCTGAACAGTTGTATGCAGTTGGCGGTAATGGACAATTAGTCTTTTCTGATAAATTTAACGACCTTGATGGAACCGGATTGAGTTTAATAGGGGAAGGTATTTTATCTGGAATTCCGGTTGTATCAGGAGTTATCTCTTTTACAGCTATGGTCACCGACGAGGCTTTTATCACCGATGAACAAGAATTCAGCTTTAATATTGAACTTGGCTATTTATGTGGTGATGCCAACAATGATGAAATGGTAGATATTCTCGATATAGTTTATATTATTAATTTTATTTATAAATCTGGCCCTGCTCCAATGCCAATTCACTCTGCAAATGTTGATGATCTTGAAGACCTTGATATATTGGATATAGTTTTTCTTATTAACTACAAATATAAAGAAGGTCCCGAACCTTTCTGCCAGTAAACTCTGAAATTTACTAAACAAATTTTGTAAGAATACGTCTAATAAAGAGACTACAAAGATAGAAGCGGGTAAGTTAGTATTACCCAAAAATAAAAAATAATTGGACGTATATCTACCATGGGAGGTATTTTGATGTCTTTTTTAAGAATTTGTTTGGGGGGAGTGTTTCTTTTATTGTTATTGACTCAATTAGTTTATGCTAAACCTGTTTACCAACAGGCAAAAATCTATTTTGAAACGGCTGAAGAATTTAATCAGTTAAAAACTAAATATCTTGATATTGTCGGACAACAGGATGATTATCTGGAAGTGGTTATTTTTCCTGAGGAACTTGAGGAATTATCACAAGCAGGTTTTGGAACAGAAGTTGTTATTGATGATATGACTGCCTTTTTTCAATCGCGGCTTGACCCAACCAGAGATATGGGTGGATATAAAACTTTGGATGAGATCAATGCCTATGTCGATCAAATGATTCTCGATCATCCTGATTTGGTTTCGGCTAAATTTAATATGGGGTTGTCGCTTGAGGGTCGACCAATGTGGGCGGTTAAGATCTCTGACAATCCGAATGTTGATGAGGATGAGCCGGAAGTTCTTTATACGGCCGCTATTCATTGTCGTGAGATGATTACACCTGAAGTATTATTTTATTTTATGAATTATCTTACTAATAATTATGGCACCGACCCGGAAGCAACATTTCTTGTTGATAATCGTGAGATGTGGTTTATTCCTGTTTTTAACGTTG
>JAAERC010000526.1 GCA_024230695.1 Candidatus Zixiibacteriota bacterium | reverse complement strand
TTTGGCGGCGGCACTACTTTCGAAAGCAAAAATAAAAACTCTTCCGGTATTTACATGTTCGGATTTTGGAAATATAAATACAAATGTTCCCGGCCTGACCCAATTAAGTAATATCGGGCTTTGGCTATCTGGAGACAACCTTGCCGCATATTACGAACCGACAAAAAGTGAAATCAAGAGTGGCCCACTAAGTTTCTTCAGCCGTATGGCCTGGTTGGCTGGAAATGATGAGCAGCCCACTATTCGAATCAATGGAACCGAAAAATCAAGTTTAAATAATGTCAGGATCGATCTTTTTTATGACGAGGGAAAAAAGCGATTTGTTGGCACTGGATTTTGTAGTGCCACAAATTATTTTAATCAGTACCAAAAAATGACCGGAATGAAAAACGAGGCTTTTGAGTATTTTGAGGAACTGGTGTCATCTGTCTTTAAAAACGCAAAGCTTATCAGTTACAATCCTTTAGGTGAATTTAAAATACTAAATTCTGTTTTTAGTTTCCATTTTGAAATCGAATCATTGGCTTATGATGATGATAAAATATTGTTGAACCTCGGAGAATCAAACTGCGGTATATTTGCCAATCTGCCAGAAAATACCGAGTTGTTTCATAATCAGCGAACATCTCCAATCCATCTTCCCTGCCAAATGAGTCAGAATATCAAATTGAATTTAGATTTGAACGGACTTGATCTGATTTCTTACCCTGAGGACAAATTGATAAAAAATGAAGCCGGGAATTTTGGTATCACCTCAAAAATAACCGGAAAGAAATTAACCATCACACGCTCACTTACATTGGCAAAAACCTATTATACAGGCGAAGAATGGCTTCAGTTTCGAACCCTTCTTCTGGCCGACAGAAATGAAAATAATCGTTTGATTCTTATTGATGAAGATTAAATCATTATAAATATAAATCAAATATAAAAGGGAGAAACCATTATGGTTTCTCCCTTTTTATGATTATAAATCGATTTAGTAAAAACGAATAGGATTTGATTCCTGTTTTACGACGCCGATATCGTGATGTTCGATTTCGACCACAGCCTTACCGCCGCCGATCAAGGCGGATTTTTCATCTGACTGAATGCGGTAACGAATTTCAACTGTGTTACCCTCAGGAATGTCACCAGAACCGATAGTCAGATTATTATCCTCGTCAAGTTTGGCGGATACTTTACGGCCGTTTACACTGGCACTTCCTTCTTCATAAACAGCGCCAATCGGAAGTACGTCTTCTATAACAACTTTGCCGGCTTTGCCCGGGCCAATATTATTAATTGTTACCAAAACCTCCCAAGTGTTAATAAACTCTGATTGATTATCCTGGTCAGATGCGTGTATCAATGTATCCCATTGAGTCGGTTCCAATTCCAGAAGAGTAGATTGACTCCACTTCTGACTTAGGTCACCGCTAAATTCAATCCCGCCTTTAATAGAACCACTAAGGGTAACTTCGGCGCGTCGGTTTTGCCACCATGAAGCCTCGGTGTGCCCTGGATCAATCGGATGATTCGCCGCAAAACCTTCTGAATCGAATCTTGATTTATCAATGCCATGAACATCAATTAGTCGATAAACAACTGAATCAGCACGCGCAATTGACAGCTCCCAATTGGATGGAAAACGCTTTGTATGAATACGACGATAATCACAAAAACCTTCAACTCTTACATCGAGATCAGAATACTTAATTATCGAATCAGCTACATCTGCTATTTTCGATATATCCTGTTCCTGAATAAATGCCTTGGAAGTAATAAAATGCGCGGCTATCATCTTTATTTCAATTTCACCGGCAGATACTGAGTTAAATGGACCAACCGATAACTCAACCGGACTACTTTTTACCGGTGTCGACCGCTGGGTCTCAACATTGACAACACCTTCAAGGTAAATATTATTCGTCAGGTAATGTTCAGCATCAAACTCTGATTCATCAATCGAATAATAAACCGATTGATTCAGGCGTTTTTCACCCGGTGAATCAATCATATACCGTAAGACTTTTCCAGTGTCAGACATATCTTTGGTCTTATCTTCAATAATGACTAATTGGGTCTCATCGGGGAATGAGTCAACAACAACGACTTCACCCGGTTTGGTTCCAAAACCGCTTTCAATCAATATATCATAATCAATAATAACACCATTGGAATCAGTTATCATACTATCACTCAGATTTGCCGTTTTAGTAATTCTGATCTTCGGAAGTATGGCCGCTTCTTTTGTTATTGACAGTTTCGGGAAAGCAGGACATACTCGGAAAGTAACATATGATTCACCGCCCTCATGGACATAAACAAGAACCGAACCATCCTGACCCTCGGATAATTCATAACCTTTTAGATCACGAATGTCGAGCGCCACAACATGTTCACCAGCGCGGACAGTTCCAAAGTAGAACATACCTTTTTCATTTACCTGAGAATTAGAACCATCATCAAGATAAATATCTATACCTGTCAACATTGAATCAATATCGGAGATACCATCGCCATCGCAATCAACAATTATTTTTCCGCGAATAGCTCCCGGTATATTTGTCGAGATCACATTCACAACCGCTATCACATTGGTGGTCCGAACCGATTCGCCGCCAACGGTACCCTGGGCCCAAGCCGTATTTTCAGCCGGTCCCGGCGGAACCGATGTCCCCAACTGCGCCATATATTGGAGCGTGATAGTCTGGCCGGGCATCATCGCACCAACAAACCAATCATATGGATTAGTTCCAGTAGGATCAGCAACGGCGGCACCATCAATAATTGAGGAACCATCGACATAAAACAGACCTGATGGCATCGAGTCGGTAACAATAACATTTCCAACAGTGATATTGGCATTATTGGTTATCGTGAGTTTATACGGTACAAAACTTCCAGCCATTGAGCTGGTAACTTCGGCCGTCTTAGTAATTGATAATCTTGGTGTCTGTAACGATACTGTTGCCCGCTCCGGACCAAATACTTCTGTCTGACCGCCATTATTCGTGCCACTCAGAATAGCCGAGTTAACATGTAATATCGAACGGTCAGCTATTGATAAAATAGCCAAATCATAAATTACTTCTGCCGATTCACCCGCGCCCAATGTCCCGACCGGTATTGTTAAAATATCTGTTCCAGTAACTGCAACAGATGTTCCATTAACAGTGGCGGTTCCGGATACATATTGGAAGTCATCCGGTAAAGTATCAATAACAATCGCGTTATTTAATGGACCGGCTCCATCATTAAAGCTATTGATCGTATATGTAACCGTATCACCCGGAATGGCGACAACTTGATCAACTGTTTTGCTTATTTCCATTTCGGGGAAAGTCACTGTAACAATCACCAGATTACTAGTATCAATCGGGATATCATCACCAGAGAATATTACAAAATTCTCAATCGCTCCCTGATTTGGAACTGATTCGTCAATCTCAACGCTAAAACTAATCGAGCCTGTACCTCCGGACGGAAGATGTCGGATTCTCCAGACGATTGTTTCATTTATCGGGTTATATAATCCACCCGCAGTCGCGGAACCGTTAACATAATTTAATCCGACCGCAAGCGTATCAGTGATAATCACATTGTCGAGGTCGGCCAAAGAATTATTGGTATAGTCAACCGTATAGGTCAAAGTATCACCTTTGGTCACCTGTGTTTTGTCAACCGATTTAACAACTGAGATACGCTCCCTTAAAACTGTGGTTGCCACA
>JAAERC010000525.1 GCA_024230695.1 Candidatus Zixiibacteriota bacterium | reverse complement strand
CGCTGAGATGTTGACAATTGCACCGGTAATACTAAGGCCCGAATTTTTGGCTTTGGCATAGGTTCTGGTTCCGTTGGAAGTAGTTAAAACAATATTTTTCTCATTTACTATTTCATTTGTGTATTCCAGCGGAGAATTACCGAGATCAAAATCTTCGATCTTGATGCCGTCTCGTTCGCCACAAATCAATGAATTTTCCACTCCGATTTTGGCACGCATTTCGGTCGCTTCACCCGGTTCGCTAACAGGGATAACCGATTTTGCTCCAGCATTCAGTGCATAACAAATAGTAGTTGATGCCCTTAAAATATCAATCATTACTAATGTTTTACCTGCCAATTCTTTGTCCTTGATTGGCCCGGGAACCATAAAGAGATCTGCATGCATTAGCGATGTGTCCCTTCTTTATAAAACGGCGGCTTCACTACATGAGCCGGAAACAGTTTATTTCTTATTTTAACATTAACAGTATTACCAATTTTTGTTAACCTAAGGGGAAGGTAGCCAAGTGCGATTGGTTTGTTCAGCGATGGTGAAAAAGTCCCTGAAGTTACTTTGCCCACAACCTGAGCATCGGAAATCAGATCATATCCGGGTCTTGGAAAGGCACGACCTTCCAGTTCAAGGCAGATAAGGCGTTTTTTCGGTTTTTCTTTTTTCTGTTTCTCAATTATGTCACTGCCGACAAAAGAGCCCTTATCTAATTTAACGATCCATGATAAACTTGCTTCAACCGGAGTTATCGTCTGGTCAATATCATTACCATACAGCGTCATTTTCATTTCCATGCGAAGCGAATCGCGCGCACCCAAACCAATAAATAACATATCAAACTTTTTGCCTGCTTCTACAACCTTTTCCCAGATATCATCGCAGGCATCAGGGTGAATATAAATCTCAAATCCATCCTCACCGGTATAGCCGGTGCGGGAGAATAGGACAGAATGGCCGCCGATCTCAGTGACCGCCGAATTATAATAAGGCATTGATTCAAAATCATAAGATGAAATTGATTCCATGACTTTCTGAGCGTTGGGTCCCTGAACAGCAAGTAATCCATATTTGTCAGATAAATCTTTCAGTTTAACATCACTATTTAAATGTGATTGTAACCATTTAAAATCTTTTTCAATATTTGAGGCATTAACAACCAGCATATAACGATCACCGAGATGATATATTAATAAATCATCAACAATACCGCCGTTTTCATAACACATACAGGTGTATTGGATCTGGCCAAGTTTGATAGTTGAAACATCGTTAGTAGTCATTTTTTGCAGGAATCCCAGCGCACCCGGACCTGATATTTCAAATTCACCCATATGCGACAGATCAAAAAGTCCGACATTTTCCCGAACTGCCTGATGTTCAGTGGTAATACCGGTGTACTGAACAGGCATCATATATCCGGCGAACGGAACCATTTTGGCCCCCGCCTTGATATGATACTTATAAAACGGCGTCTCTTTTATCTGATTGGAGGTTTTAGTCTCCTCCATATTATTTTCCTCCACCCCTGGTGAAATTCAGAAGACCACCGGCCAAAATGATTTTTCTCTGGCGTTCTGTCAGATCAATATTGACAGTGATTTTCTTGCTATTTGATTTATTGGTGATTTCAAGTTTATTATCTTTTGTTACGGCTTTTTTAAGATCAGGGATATTAAGCTTATTACCCTGCGCAATTTTACTGTAATCAGACTTGTTCTCAAAAGTAACCGGCAGTATTCCAAAATTAATAAGATTAGCCAGATGGATACGCGCAAACGATTTTACCAATACCAATTTAACGCCAAGATACATCGGCGCCAGCGCGGCATGTTCTCTTGATGAACCCTGTCCATAGTTATCGCCGCCAACAATAAAACCACCGCCTTTTTCAATGGCACGTTTGGCAAAATCAGTATCAACCTGGAAATAAACAAATTCAGATATCTTCGGAATGTTTGAACGAAGAGGTAATATCTTTGCACCGGCAGGCATAATATGATCGGTAGTAATATTATCTCCAACTTTTAGCAAAACTTCGTTTGTAAGAGATTTTGCCAGAGGTTTATTAATCGGCAATGGTGCAATATTGGGACCGTGAAGGACTTTTACTTTGCCCGGAGTTTTTGACGGTGCGATAATTCCCGAATCATCAATTTTGATACTCTTTGGGAGCACAATCCGGGGATATTTTTTAAGTTTCCGGGGATCAGTTAATTCACCAGTCAAGGCCGCGGCCACACATGTTTCAGGAGAGGCCAAGTAAACATCAGCATCCTTGGTCCCCGAACGTCCCGGGAAATTGCGGTTGAATGATCTTATTGAAACTCCTGCCGATGGCGGCGACTGTCCCATTCCAATACATGGTCCACAACCAGATTCAACAATTCGCGCACCCGATGAAATAATATCGGCTAAACATCCGTTTCTGGCTATCTCTTCAAAGACTTGTTTGGAACCGGGGGAGATAGTCATTGAAACGGTTGAATGAATTTTTTTTCCCTTGAGTAGTTTTGCGGTCATCATTAGATCTGAAAGCGATGAGTTAGTACAGCTTCCAATACAAACCTGATTTACTTTGAGTTTCTTGATTTTCTTTACTTCGATTACTTTATCAGGAGAGTGCGGCTGAGCAGTTAATGGTTGAAGCTTATCCAGATTTATTTTAATGACTTTGTCATATTTAACATTTTTGTCAGCACCAAGTTTTCTATAATCTTTTCCGCGTTTTTGTAACTGCAGGAATATTTTTGTATTTTCATCTGATGGAAATATAGAACAAGTCGCGCCTAATTCAGCACCCATATTGGTAATTGTAGCTCTTTCCGGAACCGAAAGCGATTTTACTCCAGGACCACCATATTCAACGACCCGTCCAACGCCACCTTTTACTGTTAGCTTCCGCAGGACTTCAAGTATGATATCTTTGGCTGTTACAAAAGGTTTAAGTTTACCGGTTAGATATACATTAACAATCTCCGGCATTTTCAGATAAAAAGCTCCGCCACCCATAGCACAAGCAACATCAAGTCCGCCGGCACCCATTGCCATACTTCCAATTCCGCCGCTGGTAGGTGTGTGTGAATCAGAACCAAGAAGAGTTTTGCCCGGGGCTCCAAATCGTTCCAGATGAACCTGATGACAAATACCGTTTCCGGGGCGAGAGAAATAAACGCCATATTTTGATGCTACCGACTGCAAGTACTGATGGTCGTCGGCGTTTTCAAATCCGGATTGAAGCATATTATGATCAACATATGAAACCGAAACTTCAGTTTTCACTTTTTTAAGTCCAAGAGCCTCAAACTGCAGGTAGGCCATTGTTCCAGTGGCATCCTGAGTTAAGGTCTGATCAATTTTTATAGCGATGTCTTCGCCCGGTATCATTTCACCAGAAACAAGATGTTCAGCTATTATTTTTTGTGCTATAGATTTACCCATTCTTAATACTCCTTTATACAGTATACGCTTTGAGATGATAAGAAAATGAATTAGCCCCAAAAGTCAATAATTTAATGGGAGAGAAGGAGCCTTAGGCATGGGAAATCAAATAAAAAAGGCGGAATTGCCAAAATTCCGCCTAATTAATACAATTATTTCATCTGGAACAAAATAATAATTTATTCTGTCATCCATGGGCACTCAGGTGCCGGTCCGTTTTTATAGAGATTGTTTATAATAAATATAGCATCGAGTATATTAAACTCGTTATCATTGTTTAAATCACCACAAATAGGATCGCCTTCACAAGCATCACCGATTCCATCACCATCGCTGTCTGTTTGAGAAAAATTAGCAATCATTGGGCAGT
>JAAERC010000524.1 GCA_024230695.1 Candidatus Zixiibacteriota bacterium | reverse complement strand
CTGTGAAGTCACGAGGTTCAACCTCGAATGGTTTTACGTTTTTGATTTCAAATTCCATAACTATTTATTTTAATTGGTTTGAGCGGAAGGGGATGTGACTCCCCCGACTGGCATTCTCAGTCCTTTGTCCCTAGCACCATTTGGTTTTATAAAAATATAATTGCAATCATTATCATTACGATGCAAAACGCATTGAGCATTCGCTCTGTTACTTTAAACTTATTCATGACTTCACAATTTCAAATCCATAATCATCTGCATAGTCGTTTGCACCATGCTGTCCGCTTATGGTCTTCCACTCTCCATTGACCTCTATTGACACGTCACCTTGAAAGTATGCATCTCTGTATTTAAACTTGTATGTTCCACCTTTAGCTTTAAGGTTAAACTCTACATCGTCAACGCTATTGAATAGGTCAGCGTTAGTTACCTTGTAAGTTACAATTGATTCCATTTTGAATTGAATTTAATTGGTTTTAGTTTATGTAATTGACTAACTCGAAGTTACCGCTATCCATGCCGTATAGGGTTATAGATAGACATTTCTTTGATGGCTTACCATCTTTTGATAACTCAATTATAAAGCTATGGTATTGCCCAATTGAGGGTCGTAATCTACCATACTTGCCACCACAAGATATCTTTGTGAACCATTCATATGGGTTTACATTATAGCCTTGGCTCTCTGTTTGAATCTGGGCATACTCTACCGCCTCTGTTGCTGATTTGAAATACATCTTGATTTATTTTAATTGGTTTGAGCGGAGCAAGGGGCTTTCACCCCTTGGTCTCGACCTTCACGAGACTGTCCCTAGCACCAT
>JAAERC010000523.1 GCA_024230695.1 Candidatus Zixiibacteriota bacterium | reverse complement strand
TGAGTTTGGAAAACAATTCAGTGAAGATCTTGATGTCAACATTGGATTTAAATATTACACCGGTTCGGCTGATGGCGGTGATATTGACCTGCAAGGGTTTCAATTATCACTTGGTCTGGCCGCGGCTTTTAGATAAGGGGTAAGATTATGTTTAATAAAAAAATATTCGGCATATTGACGGCCTTTTGTCTGATAGGTTTAGTAATATTGGGCCTGCCGGGATGTTCGAAAAAAATAGTTAATGAGAATAGCAATGTCGCTATTTCGATAAGTACTAAAGCATCCGCGATTGAAGCATCAACATTAGCTGATCTTTTTATCCTGACGGTAGAAGCAGAGGATATTCCTGTACCGCTATATTTTCCTTTAACATTGGAAGGTTCGTTTTTGGTAGGTGAGGTGATTGTTCCGGTTGGCTTAAATCGTCAATTTACAATTAGCGGCTATAAGGTACCTATAATTGATATTGATTTGACGGGGACTTTGATTTACCAGGGGGTTGATACGGCTGATGTGTTTTATGATAGAACAGTTACGGTTAATATTGATATATTTCCGGTTGTTCCATTATTAAAGCTCATTCCGAAGGTGCTTGGTGAAAGGGTGAGTTCGATTGCAATGGGTGAATCGTTTGCCGTTGATATTTATGGATACAATATCCCCGATGTGAATTCTCTAAGTCTGGACCTCAGTTATCTGACCAATAATTACCTTATCATTCTTTTTGATGTGGCATTGGGAACCGGTCTTCCTGTAGATAGTCGAGTATCATATGAAGGCGGGAATGCATCGGTATACATCTGGCTCGACCGACCGAATTTGGCCGGACCATTGGTTGATGAATTGGGTAATGCTCATTTGTTAACAGTTTATTTTAGTACTCATTCTGATACAGAGGCCATTTATGATACGACTTCATTGGAAATGACAACAATCACTCTTGACAGAGGAGACGGGGAGGTTTTAGATCCATTTCCGCTTGATAGTCTCTATTTGGATCAGGCAATTGTTGAACTTTATAAGGTCAGTGATTCTTGAAAATGAATGTGGTATATAGAGTTAAGGCACTAATTATTATAGATATTATAAAATGATC
>JAAERC010000522.1 GCA_024230695.1 Candidatus Zixiibacteriota bacterium | reverse complement strand
GATGAAATATTGGATCCAAGAGTATTAACAATCGGTTTTGCAAGAAGGTTTTCGACATATAAAAGAGCATTTATGCTTTTCAGCGATGAAAAACGGTTAGAACAACTTCTTTGTGATCCTGACCGTCCGGTTCAAATATTAATTGCCGGAAAGGCTCATCCGCTTGATAACCCCGGCAAAGAAATAATAAAAAAGGTTCTTGATCTGGCCTCAAAAGACAAATTCCGTAAGAAGATTGTTTTCCTTGAGGACTATGATATTAATGTTGCTCGATATCTTGTTCAGGGCGTTGACATATGGCTCAATAATCCGCGTCGGCCACAGGAAGCATCTGGAACCAGTGGTATGAAGGCGGCTGTCAATGGCGCCTTAAATGTTTCAATTCTTGATGGTTGGTGGTGCGAAGGTTATATACCTCAAACCGGATTTAAAATAGGTAACGGCGAAGAATATGAAAATGCCGACTATCAGGATGAACTTGAAGGTAAGTTTTTATACGACGTTCTTGAACGTGAGGTGATACCTCTATTCTATAAGCGAAATGGAGCGAGCCTTCCAACTGAATGGGTGACAATGATGAAAAATAGTATCGCAATGGCCAGCAAAGATTTCAGTTCACATAGAATGGTCAAAGATTACACTCTAAAATCATACCTACCCGCAATCGAGGCCTTTCATTTATATTCATCAGACAATTACAAAGTGGCCAAAGAAACATCCAATTGGCTAAAAGAGCTACATATTAAATGGAAGCATATAGATTTAAAAGAAATAAATACCAAATCAAAAGACACTTCACCAAAAGTCGGCGATGCAATTCCAATCACATTAATGATATATCTTGGCGATATATCTCCCAAAGATATAAATGTAGAAGTTTTGGCAGGAAATTTAAATTCGCTGGAACAGATGAATCGGTATAAACCTGTAACTGCATCTCTGGTTAATGGTGATGGCTCACCTGAATCAGGAATATATACATATCAATCAGAGGTTGTCTGCCTTGAGTCCGGTCGTTTTGGAATTGCCGCTCGAGTTATGCCAAGCAATAAAAATCTAATACACAACCGCATTCCAAAATTAATCAAATGGTGGTAAATAGAACAATATTGCTCTGTAATTTTTATTAAAATACCCGATAAGTTTTTAAACTTACCGGGTAACAACTTACCCAAAATATCTTATTTAACTTTTAGAACAAATCACTTTATTCTTTCAGGATTTGTTTAATCTACCTCATAACATGCATCATAGTAAAGACATAATTTGTTGCCAGATCTCGGATTACCTGTGCCTTTACCGAGGCACCATGTCCTGTCTTAGTTTCCTCGAAGTACCAGACCTGTTTGCCCAAACGGGAAAGAACATATGCAAACCTTCTTGGGTCTGATGGAGGTACGCGTGGATCATTAAAACCGCCTGTTAGAAAAATTGGGCAAGAAATATTGTCAGCATAAAACAATGGGGCCAGTTTGCGATTAAGATCCCCTCCTACCTTGCCAACTTCTTTTTCCCAGGATTTAACAAAGATTGGATTTGAATTAAGTATTGTATGATCCCATTCACCAATGCCAACTTCAGAGACAATGCAAGCAAATTTTTCGGAACATTGAGTGCCCAACCAGTTAACCGTATAACCGCCATATGATCCACCCCAAATAGCAATTTTATCCGGACTTGACCATCCTTCGTTAATCAAATAATCAATGGCTCCTTCGGCGTCCTTCAAAGCATCGTAACGTTTTTCCAGATTATCAGCCTCTTCATAGGCTGTACCATAACCGGTAGAACCGCGCACATTGGGAAGTATGTATACAAATCCTTTGCTAAGCGCAAAGGCCATATTACGTTGGAAATACGGACGACTCTGACCAGATGGGCCACCGTGATAGTTCACAATAGCCGGATTGGAACCATCTTTTTTTGCCGAGGAAGGAATATATATAAAGGCCGGAATTTCAGTGCCGTCTTCCGATTTATAACGAATCAGATCAACTTTGACATCAGAGAAATCGAATCCAAAAGTGGATACACCTGCAAGTTTTTCAAGCTTATCATCGCCGATCTTAAATTTATAAGCGGCCGGTGAAATTGTTGGGGCCGAGAAGTTGAACACTACTTCATTGGATTCATTACTGAATATCCCGGAAACATTTCCAATCTCTGGTTGAGGTATGGCAATCAGGTTACCATCGACATCAAAACCCGCCAATTTTGAGTAACCATCCTTATTAAGTACTACGATGATGTTGCCGGTTTTCCGTTCGAAAGCAAAATCATCTATTTCCATTTTAGGATCATAAATGACTTTGAATTTGTTAGGTTTGACTGGATCGACAAGACAGACTTTCATGAATTCATTATCTATTGACTCAGCAGAAGTATATGTTATAATTTTCTCATCATTAGTAAAACCAGCGCCGGCAAAGATACTTGTGTCAGACAATTCTGTCATTTTGTTGTCAGCAATATTATATAATAGTAACTGACTTTCCGATCTTGAAAAACGTCGGATTGCTGTCATCTGGCCTTTGTAATAATCAGTGGGAAAAAAAACTCCCGGTTCAGTATAAAGCGTATCCAAACGCGATTCGGAGATTGTATACTTGCAAATATGAATGACTTTTCTGTCATAAGTATAAAGGTAAAATATATCGAGATTATCTTCATCATATATTTCACCGCCATAGCTGACAGCCCGATCAACAAGCAGGGAGTGAAATTGTCCATCGCGGGTAAAATACCAAATATCATTCATCTCATCGCCATGTTTGTAAACGCTCACAAGAATATAATCACCGGAAGGATGCACTGAAAAACCGCTTATTGTGAATCCTTTCTCGGTCCAATTATTAGGTGTTAATTGAACCGGCCAACCCAGCGGTTTATCCATAAAAAAGATCGCATCACTCTCACCGGTGATGCGCATTTGAAAGTATATTCGTCCGGTATTATCAATTTTTGTCCCGGCCACATAATCAATCCCCAGTAGAAAGGAAAGATCATTGAGGGTTGGCTCCCAGAATTCCGATGATTGAATTTTTTCTGTAGTAATTGTATTGCAACTGTCAATAAAGCTCATAATCCTGGTGGTGTCAGTCAATACCCAAGGATCGATCTCCTCAAGGATTTTTTCAACTTTTGCTCCATCCTGCGCAACGGCTGTAAAGATAGGAATAGCCAGAAGCAGAAATAGCATTGAAACGATTTTAAAAATCATTTCCACCTCCTAATTTTATTGGTAAATTGCCCAAAACATTAATATAGTGGGCTACCAAAGTCAAGTTAAAAATGTGCATGAACCAGATCCACAACCGCATTCCAAAATTGATCAAATGGTGGTAAATCCCGTTTAATTTCCGCCCGATTTGTCTGCCATAATTTGAGTTATCCTCTTGACAAGCTGACAATTTGGAATTAATCTGTCCTCCAAGCAAGCACTTTAATAAACATTTTCAGGAGGATATTAATGAGACATCGGATTTTTCAATTAGGATTACTGGTGTTTATGCTTCTGGGTATTTTTTCAACACCTATCGCCTTTGATTTTTCATCGATCGAAAGTCAGGTAGTTGAATTCACACTGGACAATGGAATGAAATTTATTGTCCTGCCCAAGCATGATGCACCAATCGCTTATTTCAGATTGATCGTAAATGTTGGCGCCGCCAATGACCCCAACGATGCCAGTGGAATGGCTCATATGTTTGAGCATATGGCCTTCAAAGGTACAAAAGAAGTTGGAACGGCCAATTATAAAAATGAAAAAAAATGGATGGATGAAGAAGATCGCCTTTTTGGTTTGATCCTTGATGAGAAGGCAAAGTTGGGCTTGGCCGATATTGCTCGAATTGCTGAGCTTGAAGCGGAGTTGAAATCGGCTACTGATTCGGCCGTGCAATATATAGTAACAAACGAATTCGGTCAGATCTATGAAAGAGAAGGCGGCGTTGGTATGAATGCCGGAACCGGCTATGATATGACGATATATATAGCCAATTACCCGGCCAATAAGCTGGAATTATGGATGGCTATGGAATCTGATCGGTTTATTAATCCGGTTCTGAGGGAGTTCTATAAAGAAAAAAATGTAATTACCGAAGAACGCCGGATGGGTATCGAATCATCACCTCAGGGAAAGCTGACCGAGGAGATGCGAGCCGCATCATATAAGACTCACCCCTATGGTCAGACAGTCGTTGGTTCGATGTCAGATATAAATAATTTTTACCGCCCGGTTGCATTGGAATATTTTAATAAATTTTATATTCCAAATAATATGATTGTAAGTATTGTTGGTGATGTTGACCCCGATGAGGTTAAAAAACTTGCCAAAAAATATTTTGGCAAAATTCCATATAGAGAAAAACCACAGCAGGTAAAAACTATTGAGGCACCTCAGGTATCTCAAAGAACAGTTATTGTTAAAGAGAATGCCCAGCCGATGTACTGGAGTTCCTTCCATATTCCCAGCGTTAATCATCCGGACATGGTGGCCCTTGAAGCACTGGCCGATTATATGGGTCAGGGTCGAACATCATTATTGTATAAGAGTCTAGTTAAAGAGAAAAAAATAGCTATGGGTGCTCAGGTATTTGCCGGATATCCCGGGAATAAGTATCCAACTCTGTTTTGTATAATTTCAATACCATCGAAGGATCATACAAATGCTGAGAGTGATGAGGAGATACTGAAAATTATTGAGCAGGTAAAAACTGAGTTAATACCTGTTGAGGAATTGGAATATATCAAGGCCCGCGCCAAAGCAAATCTGGTAAACGAACTATCAAATCTTTCCGGGTTTGCCAGCGGTTTGACATTTCAATTGGCCTATTATGAGATGGTCTTGGGTGATTGGCGCAAATTATTTGGAAGCCTTGATAAGATCAATGCTCTGACCCCGGCAGATATTCAAAGAGTCGCCAAAGAGTACCTTGATGTTGATAAGAGAATTTTGGCCCTTTTAGAAAATAAAGACGAAGAATAACCGGAGAGGAGAATACGATGAGTAGAAAAACGGTATATATTGGAATGCTGGCCTTGCTGGTAATTCTGATGTTTGGAATAAATATTCAGGCCGGCAAAACAATTGATAAACTCAAATTCCCTTCATTGAGGGAACCAGAAATGCCTGAATTTAAAACCATTACTCTTGAAAATGGTTTGGTTTTATATCTAATGGAAGATCATGAATTGCCACTTGTTAATGCCAGTGCCAGAATTGCGGCAGGTAGTTATCTTGATTCGCCAGATAAAGCCGGATTGGGATCAATTACAGGAACGGTTTTGCGAACTGGTGGGACGCAGAATAAAACTGGTGATGAGATCGATGAGATATTGGAATCTATTGGTGCATCTATTGAAGTCGGCATCAATAATACAAGTGGAACAGTCGGAATGAATATCTTGTCAGAATATACTGATACCGGATTGAAACTTTTTGCTGATATACTAAAAAATCCTGTCTTCGACGAGGATAAAATTGAATTGGCCAAAACTCAGGTCAGATCAGGTATATCAAGACGAAATGACCAGCCTTTTCCGATTTGTATTCGTGAGTTTATAAAGATCCTATATGGAGCCGAATCGGGTCTGGCCGGGCAGGCGGAATATTATACGATTGATAATATTGCACAAAATGATCTTATTGAATTTCATCAAAAATATATTACTCCTGAAAATGTAAGACTTGCTGTCTGGGGTGATTTTAACTCTGACGAAATGGCTAAAAAAATCAAAGGGTATTTTGGCGATTGGCAAATGGGTACAGAAACACTACCTCCATTGCCGGAAGTAAATTATGAATATGAATTGGCGGTTCATTTTATTGATAAGCCTGATGTTAACCAATCAAGTATTTTAATTGGTCATATTGGGGGACTTTTGGGTGACCCTGATTACTTCCCGATGATTGTTGCGAATAATATTCTTGGTGGTTCGTTTGGCAGTCGACTTTTTAATAATGTTAGAAGCAAACAGGGGCTTGCTTATTCGGTTGGCGGCAGTTTTACATCGAATATTGCTTATCCGGGAATTTATTATAATTATTGTCAGACCAAATCAGAAAGTACGGTCAAAGCAATAAGAGGAATAATCGAGCAGATAAAGGGAATGCAGACTGACATACCAACTGATGATGAAATGAGAATCGGAAAAGATGGTTATCTGAACTCTTTTGTTTTCAATTTTGAAGATAAGGGCGACGTAATCACTCAGATAATGGAATATGATTATTTTGATTTCCCAAGAGATTTCCAGTTTAAGGCAAAATCAAATGTAGAAAAAGTTACAGCTCAAGATGTTATAGATATCGCCATCAAGAAACTTCACCCCGACCAAGTTCATATTGTCGTAGTTGGAAATGGTGCTGATTTCGATGAGCCCCTCAGTGTTCTAGGCCCGGTTGATACAATTGATGTGAGTATTCCAACCGGTGATCCATCTGGTGGAGCAGAAATTACAGAAGAAGCCGCGGTTAAGGGCAAAGAAATAATGCAGAAAGCATTCACTGCTTGCGGTGGAGCAGATAATTATACTAATATCAAGACAGTAACGATAAAATCAACCGTTTCA
The DNA here is from genome assembly GCA_024230695.1 of Candidatus Zixiibacteriota bacterium. The sequence goes on along the minus strand of JAAERC010000522.1, from coordinate 484 downwards.
ATTGTAACTCCGCAGGGAGATATTCCATTACAATCAAAATCTTCAACGCTTTTCCCCGACAAAGAAAGAACAGATCTGACAACCCCGATGGGCGCGATGATCTCTGTGTCAAACGGAGCCGATTCATGGGCAAAACAAGGACCACAGGTTGTTCCGGCTTCAGCTGAAGATATTGAAAACAATAAAAAAGATTTTTTCCGAAACAGTGTTTTAACATTCCAAAATATTGATAATCCTGATTATATCATGGGTTGGACAGAATCTTCCGAATTAGACGGAAAACAGGTGGAAGTTGTTCTTATACAATCAAGTGACGGAAAATATTCCTATAGTTTTGTTATCGATTCCGAAACATTTATGCCTATTGGCAAAAAATATTTTGGGCAGACAATTATGGGACCGGCAAATTTGACTGAGATCTATTCTGACTATAAAGAGGTCTCCGGAATTATGGTTCCTTTTAAAATTGTTCTAAATTCTGATG
>JAAERC010000521.1 GCA_024230695.1 Candidatus Zixiibacteriota bacterium | reverse complement strand
GAGACTTATGGGAATTCTCTTGAGTATAAGCCAAATAAGAATGGACTATATCGTGTTGAGGTTTATAAAAACGGCAAAGGCTGGATATTCTCAAACCATATTAGAATCGGTATATGATTCAAAAAATACACTCATATTAAACTATAAAAAAATATTAAACATTGTTAATTAATTCACAAATAGATGTTGACTTGAATGATTAATGTTTTTAATTTGTGCAATTAAAAAATGCCAACAAGGTGAGAACGTATAGATGTTTGAAACATTTTTCCCAATACTTTTTTTGATAGCACTGGCCGCTGTTATTGCGGTTGTTATGGCCAGCTTATCGTTAATTATTGGAAAAAAATCAACCGGAAAAAATCGTGGCGAACCATACGAAAGTGGCATGGTTCCAAAAGGCGGAACAAAAAGCCAGATCCCAGTTAAGTTTTATATGGTTGCGATTCTATTTATTATTTTTGATATAGAAGTAATCTTTTTATATCCCTGGGCTGTCATTTCTGACAAGCTGGGAATGTTTGGTTTCATTGAGATGCTAGTATTTGTGATTATTCTACTTGTTGGTTACTTCTATGTTTTGGGTAAAGGTGCATTGAAATGGGATTAGAAGATAAGATTCCTGAGGGAATTGCCCTTACATCTGTTGACAAAATGGTAAATTGGGCGCGCAAACGCTCGATGTGGCCACTTGGTTTCGGACTGGCCTGCTGTGCCATTGAAATGATATCGACTTTTGCCTCCCGTTATGACTTGGCCAGATATGGTATGGAGATTCTTAGACCATCGCCGCGTCAGGCCGACCTGATGATTGTTTCTGGTCGTGTATCAGCCAAAATGGCTCCGGTTGTAAAACGACTATATGATCAGATGCCAAACCCCAAATGGGTCATTTCAATGGGAGCATGTGCCTCCAGTGGCGGCGTTTTTAATAACTATGCAATCGTTCAGGGTGTTGATAAAATCATCCCGGTTGATATCTATGTTCCTGGCTGTCCCCCCAGGCCGGAGCAGTTAATAGATGGCATTATGAAGCTACATGCAAAAGTGGAAAAGGAATCACTTCGTGACATAGATAAGAGTAAGCGATTATAGGACATTAGGTAATATCGAATATATAAAGCTATTATTGAGAAGAGTTTAAGCAGGGAATATGGAAGAGAAAGTAAAAGAGTCATTAAAAGAGAAGTTCGGGGAAGCTATCATTGACGAATCAGAATTTCGTGGACAGCTTTCTATTTTGGTCAACAAGGACAAACTCTTTGATATTTGCGGATTTCTTAAGAAAAATTCCGAACTCGACTTTGCTTTCCTAATGGATGTCTGCGCTATTGACTGGCTGGGGCAGGACGAAGAGTCTGATGGTCGTTTTGAAGTTTTTTATAATCTATATTCACTCAAAAATAAATTTCGTCTATTAATTAGAGTTAGATTAACTGATAGTGAACCTGATGTTGATTCGATGACTTCGTTATGGCAAGCGGCCAATTGGCTGGAGCGTGAGGTTTATGACTTGTTTGGTATCGATTTCACGGGGCATCCAGATTTAACAAAAATTGTTACTCCCGATGATCTAAAAGGCCATCCGCTTCGCAAGGATTTTTCCATTACCTATGAAGTACCTCAATTTAGTCATAATAAAAATGAGCCACCAGAGGTGATTCAATGACCGCTGAGATTAAGAAAAAAACCCTAAATCTCAATATGGGTCCTCAGCATCCCGCTACTCATGGTGTCTTGCGGGTCGAATTGGAACTTGACGGCGAAACTGTTGTAAAGGCAACTCCTCATATCGGTTATCTTCATACCGGTATCGAAAAGACTTATGAATCAAAATTGTATTATAAATGTATCCCGCTGACAGACAGAATGGATTATCTTGCTCCGATGTCTAATAACCTCGGTTTCTGTCTTGCAGTGGAAAAATTACTTGATATCGATGTTCCCGAAAAAGTCCAATACGCTCGTATTTGTTTAACTGAATTAACTCGCGTTATTTCTCATCTGGTTTGGGTGGGAACACATGCTCTTGATATTGGCGCGATGTCGATGCTTCTCTACGCTTTCCGTGAAAGGGAATTGATTCTTGATCTTTATGAGGCCTGTGCCGGGCAGAGAATGATGTCAACCTATTTTCGTATTG
>JAAERC010000520.1 GCA_024230695.1 Candidatus Zixiibacteriota bacterium | reverse complement strand
CGACATTTGCCTGGGTCTTTACTATTTCTCAGGCTAACGGTCCGGGAGTTTTTATCGATCAGTCCGAAACGATTCCCGCCGGTGATTTCCCATACTCGATCTGTGCCGCCGATTTTGACAAAGATGGTTATAATGACTTTGTGGTCGCCAATTTTATTTCAGATAATATTTATGTAAGGCTTAATAGCGGTGATGGGACCTTTGATTCGCCGCTTGAAATTAGTGTTGATAAAGATCCGACATCAGTTATTGCCGCAGATTTGGATGGCGATAGTTATCCTGATCTGGCCATGGTCAATAGATTGACCGGCACTGCTTTTGGTACTATTACTGTACTACTTAATAATGGTGATGGAAGTTTTTCTGAGCAATTAAAAGATTCGGTGCATGAATCTCCTTTCTGCCTGACAAGTGCCGATTTTGATTGCGATGGAGATATTGACTTGGCTGTGGGACATCTTAATGGAAGTATTGCCACTTATATCTCGATTCTTGAAAATATCGGCGATGGGACATTTGCCGAACCTGTAAAATATTTATACCTCAGTTCAATATTCTCAATTAGAGCTGATGATATTAATAGTGATGGTGCAATTGATTTGATATTTGCTGATTATTATAACGATCTGATTGGTGTTTTGCCGAATAATGGCGATGGATCTTTTGGATCAATTAATAACACCGAGGTCGATGAGCTTCCAAACTCACTTTATTGTGGTGATTTTGATATTGATGGAGATATTGATTTGGCCGTTGTAAATTCAGGTTCAAATAATCTGGTAATTCTCACTAATAACGGGGATGGATATTTTCCATCGCATTCCATTTATTCTGTGGGAAGGGTACCTTCATCGGTTTATGGAAACGATTTAGATGGTGACAATGATATTGATCTGGTTGTTACAAATGAAAACACCGATGATATCTCTGTGATGTTTAATATGGGTGATGGTAATTTTGCGGTTCCAATTACTTATCCGGTTGGTGATAAACCCGCGGTTATTATTATATGTGACTTCACTGGCGATAATATTCCTGATTTGATGATAGCCAATAAAGGGTCCGATGATATTTCATTACTTGTTAATAAACAACCAACTGATATACCTTTGGAAATTGGTTTACCATCTGAATTTGAGTTATTTCAGAATTATCCCAATCCGTTTAATCCAACTACTAATATTCAGTTCTATTTAGAAAAATCCGATGAGATAGTTTTAGGTATTTATAATATTACCGGCCAGAAAGTCATTACTCTAATTGACAAGCGCTTAGGCACGGGATTACATAAGATCAGTTGGGACGGGACAGATGGTTTTGGTAATGAAGTAGCATCTGGTATTTATTTCTATCAATTGAAAACCGGCGATTCTAAAAAAAGTAGAAAAATGATTCTTCTGAAATAAGAAACCGATTTAGATCTCCAAAATTTTATAAATTTCTATCGCACATGTTGCTTGCCGTAGGGGAGAAATATTGCTATTTTATTGTATAAGTAATATAAGTTTTACGATTGGTAAAATAGGAGAATAAAGTGTTATTTTATAAAGTATTGATAATATTGTTATTGGCGATATTTATATTTTCGACTTCAGTTTCCGGACAGTTATTGAAATCAACAAACACCTCCATAAATTCACCGATGTATCGCGGTGATAGTAATCATACAGGTGTTTTTAATACAACTGGGGTAAGAAAACTAAATGGCGTTAAGTGGAAATTTGCAACCACTTGGAAAAGAGCAAGTCAATCATCTCCGGCAATACAGGACAGTGTGATATATTTCGGGTCGGGTGGTGGTACATTTTATGCCGTTGATATAGTTTCTGGCAATAAACTTTGGGAATTCAAAACGTCAAAAAATATTATTTCTTCACCTGCGGTAGGTTTTGGCGTTGTTTGTTTTGGCAGTGAGGATTCTGTTTTTTATGCTCTTGATGCCAAAACCGGGGCAGAACGATGGCGATTTTTGGCGGGTGATAAGATCGGGTCATCACCAATTATATCTGATTCTAT
>JAAERC010000519.1 GCA_024230695.1 Candidatus Zixiibacteriota bacterium | reverse complement strand
TGGTGATGAATCCCCGCTTGGCAAAACTATTAGTACAAATAAAAAAACTGATTATAAAATCATTGGAATTTTCGCTGATATCCCCCAAAACTCTCATCTGAAATTTGATATTCTTTTACCCTGGGAAAATCTGGCCGCCGCTTATGGCCCGGAATATACCGAGGCATGGGGACATACTGGCTCATACACTTATCTTTTGGCTTCACCCGGAATTGATATTAATGCTTTTGAGGAGAAAATGGTGGCGCTGGCAAAGGCGGAAAATCCATGGCTGGAAGAATACAAAATGCAGATTGACCTGCCGATGCAGCCGCTGACGGAAATACACCTGACCTCACATTTTATGCAGGAATACGAAGCCAATGGTGATCGTGATTCGGTGAAATTTCTGTTTATTATTGCGATGTTTATAATAGTAATGGCCTGGGTCAATTATATCAATCTCTCAACGGCATCATCGCTGACTCGCTCAAAAGAGGTTGGTTTACGTAAAGTGGTCGGGGCATCACGCGGTCAGCTTATTATGCAATTTTTCTCCGAGATCGTTGTTACAAATATAGTAGCATTGATATTTTCATTTGCAATAATATCTTCTATTTTGCCTTACTTCTGCCAATTAACCGGAGTTTCGATTGAATATCCTTTCTGGTCACAGAATTGGTTATGGATGGCATCTGGAATTATGTTTATCGCTGGAGTTGTACTATCCGGCCTGTATCCGGTTTTGGCCATGTCATCTTTTAAACCATCAACAGCTTTTAAAAGCCAACGGGGATCGACAATTAAGGGAATAAGTCTTCGCAAGGCTTTAGTGCTGTTCCAATTTGTGATGGGTCTGTTTTTGATTATCGCCACTTTAACGGTTTCCAGTCAAATCTCATTTATGCGGCAACAGGAATTAGGTTTTGATAAAGAACAGATGTTGGTTGTTAAAGCACCTCGTGTAAGAGATGATAATTACGGATCGAGTTTTGAATCATTCCGAGAAACCTTATTAAAAAGAACTGAATATGCAAAAATCAGCCATGTTACCGAAGTTCCGGGACGGCAGATTTATTGGGACGCTGGGGGAATTTTCAGGGTTGGCGAGGATGTCGATCAGGGCAAAAATTACCAGATCGTTGGTATTGATTATGATTTCGCCGATCTTTTTGACCTAAAATTTGTTGCCGGACGCAACTTCTCAAGAGAATTTTCCACCGATGATCACTCTTTGATACTTAATGAAACGGCTGTGAAGTTTATGGGATTTGAAAGTGCTGAAAACGCAATTGGCGAAAAAGTGAATTATTGGGATGAGATATTTACTATTGTTGGTGTCCTGAAAAATTATCACCAACAATCATTAAAAGAAGCTTTTGAACCACATCTTTTCCGTTATATGCCAAATGGTCGGGGAACCTCAGGGATGATTGCGATGAAACTAAATACACCAAATACAAAAGAGGCTCTTGGAATAGTCAAAACAGAGTACAATAGTTTTTTCCCAGGAAATCCATTTGATTATTTCTTCCTCGATGATTATTACAGCCAGCAGTATAAAACGAGTGAGCTGTTTGGAAAAGTGTCAGGTCTGTTTACGATCCTGGCGATATTTATAACGATTCTTGGAATCTATGGACTATCATCGTTTAGTATTATCAGGCAGACAAAAGAGATTGGTATTCGCAAAGTATTAGGCGCCTCGGTTTCGAGTATAACAAAACTACTGACCAAAGAATTAGTAATACTTGCTGTTATCGCCAATCTGATTGCCGGACCAATAGCCTATTATGTGATGACTTTATGGCTGGAAGATTTCGCTTTTCGTACCAACATTGGAATAGGCCTGTTTTTGCTAGCCGGTGGCATAACTCTGTTTTTCGCGATAGCAACAGTTATCTATCAGGTTATTAAAGCGGCCAGATCAAATCCGGTTGAAACTCTAAGATATGAATAGGTTAATAATATCATTGGCTCAATAAAATAGAGTCTAATTAATAGTATATGCAATTTTAAAGTTGACAAAAAATACAGTAACGTCTATATTATTCATAGATAAGTATTAATAATAAAGTATAATAGATAATAAATAGATTTACTAAGTGCGGGCAGTAATCCTATTTTTAATTTGGCTGCAATTTTGTGAAATTGTCAAATAAATTATTAACTTTATAATTGTGGGAGCTTGTTCAATGAAATGTGTAACGTATAAAAAAGGATTTAAATATCAGCTTGCCAAGAATTTCGAATTGGAGACAGGTATTCAAATAAGCTCTGAAGAAGGTTTGTCAATTGATGGATATATAGTAATGACTGCTGACGGCAAACTTATTATTAGCAAAGGTTATGTGTGGGATGGACCATCGGGACCAACTATTGATACTTTGAATTTTATGCGCGGTTCTTTGGTGCATGATGCACTTTACCAACTAATGCGGGAAAAATTGCTTGATTATAAAACCGACAGAAAAGATGCCGACGATTTGCTTCGAGTGATGTGTAAAGATGACGGAATGTCATCAATTAGAGCTTGGTGGGTTTATAAGGCGGTTAGATGGTGGGGAGAAAAATCGGCAAAACCACCAAATGAAAATAATGTAGTCATGGCCCCCAAGGAGTGTCGAGAAGATTGATAAGAGGCATTTTTTGGGTAGATAATCAATATCAAATTGATTTAGTTAGCTGATTGTCAACCTCAAGTCAATAAACCTAAATGACTTATGGTCACTTCAGGTGTAATATTTTACTTTGAAGATTAAGTAATTTCAGGCCTTATTCCTTAGGTATCTCTCGAATATATAAGAAATGCCATATTGTCAGATGTTGGCATAATCGCCAGAACTTTAAATATTCTAAAACTATTAATAGATTACTTGCAATTACGCAAAAAACCTATTAGTATAGGCCGTTGAATTTGGATAAGATGTGTAGGAGTAAGTAAAGACAAATCAAACATTAAATTACTTATATGAGAAACAAAGCCGTTAAGGCAGTTGTATGTCTTAAATCGGCAATAGAATTAAGGAAGGACATTAATCATGTTGGAATTGAAAAAAGGCGACGACATACTTGGAGTTGTCGGTGGAATTCACAACAGACAAGAGGCGGACGATGTTTTCGCGAAGAATTTGAACAAGGAAACCCTTGACAAACTCTCCAAAATAAAAAATGAAGAAGCACTGCTAAAGATCGCCAATGCCATTGCCATGTGCAAACCAAAAGATGTTTTTATTCACACCGGCTCAGCCGCCGATAGTCAATGGGTGCGCGAGTATTCATTAAAAAAAGGTGAAGAAAAGACTTTGGCGATGGATGATCATACAATTCATTATGATCTCCCGATGGAACAGGGTCGTTTGGTTGCTCAGACATTTTATATTGTAAATGAAGGTGAAAAACTCAGCCCGCTGGCCAAAAAGATCGAACGTAACGATGCTATGGATTATGTCAAAAAATATGTCGATGGCATCATGAAAGATAAAACAATGATGATCGGATTCTTCAGTCGTGGTCCAATCGGAGCTGTTGGTTCTACTCCGGCAATTGAGATCTCATCATCAACATATGTTATGCACTCCGGCGATATACTCTATCGTCATTGTTATGATCAGTTCGATGCTGAAGTAAAACGCAAGGGTATTTTTTATACTAATGTTCATTCCGAAGGAGACAACACTCCTGAAGATATTCCGAATGCCCGTATTTTCATGGATAGAAGCTGGTTTACGACATTCTCAACATTTTGCACCTATGCCGGTAACACTCTGCTTCTGAAAAAAGGTAACCATCGTTTTTCAGTTGATTATGCCACATATTACAAACATGGCGAAGAGCTTTCCGAACATATGTTTATTACTGGTATGAAAGGTCCCGGCGGACGTGAAACGTATTTTGCCGGTGCCGCACCATCAGGCTGCGGAAAGACTACCAGTGCAATGGCCGGAACCGAGTTCATTGGTGATGATCTGGCTCAGATCTGGATCGATGATAAAGGTATCTGTCGCGGTGTGAATCCAGAAGCCGGGATTTTTGGTATTGTTGCTGATGTGAACAAAGAAGGTGACCCGCATCTAATGAAATGCCTGCGCGAAAAAGGCAGTGAGATCATCTGGTCTAATGTGCTTATTGATGATAAAAAGGTACCACACTGGACAGGTAATGGCGAAGTTCATGCCAAAAAAGGTATCAATTTCCAGGGCGAATGGGAAGAGGGTAAAACCGACGCTGATGGCAAACCGGTTCCGATTTCTCATCCAAACTCACGATGCACCCTAAAATGCGACCAGATCGCTACCTATAATACGACTGTTGGCGAAAGCCCCGAAGGTGCTCCATTAAAGGTCTTTACATATTCCGGACGTGATGCTGATACGATGCCTCCGATCTGGGTCTCAAAAGATGCCGACAGCGGTGTTGTTATTGGTGCCTCGATTGTCTCAAAGGCAACCGCCACTGAAGTTGGCGCTACTGGTGTCAAACGTCAGCCATGGGCCAACGCCCCGTTTATTCCAGGTTCACTGGCCGACTATATGGATGCCCAGATGAAGTTTTTCAACAATCCTAAATTCACCGATGAAACTCGTCCGATCATCTCAGGTCTTAACTACTTCCTGACTCATGCCGAGCGTGGCGGTAGCGGCGAAGGACTTCTTGGTGAGAAAAAAGATGTTCCGGTATGGCTCAGCTGGCTGGACCTATTCGCACATAAAGATGTCGAGGCTATTGAAACTCCTATTGGATTTATTCCGAAATATGATGACCTGAAGAAACTATTCAAGGATGTTATCAATAAGGATTATCCCGAAGATATGTATACCATGCAGTTCTCGCTATATATTGACAAGGTTATTGCCAGAATTGATTTGCAGGATGAAGCATATCACAAAGAAGAGAATATTCCGGAACGTTTCTTTGAGATTCTCAAAGAGCAGAAAGCCGGTCTTGAGGCACTTAAAGCCGATAAAGGCGCGATTGTAAAACCTCAGGAATTATAGATCGAATAGATTCAGTATCTTATATATGGGTGGCTTCTTTCATTAGAGGCCACCCTTTTTTATCACTTGTTTTTATTGACACAAATTATCCATCATGTAATATTAGTATTATCAGATTGATAAACTAACAAATGAGCAATGTAGCCAAAAAGGTAATATGCAATTTTCGGTAAATTATAATCAAAAAGATGATTACATAGTGGGTAATTTCATAGGTGATCTAAATAAAAACAGTGTTAAGGAATATGCCCAGGCAATTATAGATAGTTCCAAGGAAAATAATTGTACACGATTGTTAAATGACTTACGTGAAGCAAATATTGGTATTTCTATTATCGAATTTTATAATTTCCAAAAAACTATAATTACAGAAGATGTTGATCAATCCTGGAAGAGGGCTATTGTTGCAAAAGAAAATATCAAGGAATTGGATTTTTACGAAACGGTCTCATACAATCAAGGGTATCATCTCAGGATATTTAACGATATAGATAAAGCAATCGAGTGGCTTAACACTTAATTTAGTCCTGAAAAAAACATAAAAAATCCCCGAAGAAAAACTCTCTCCGGGGATTTTTATTTGATTCCAATGACACTTATTTAAGAAGTACCATCTTTTTTGTGTCTACAAATTTGTCTGCGTTGATTCTATAAAAATAAATACCGGATGTAACCGGATCGCCGGCATCGTTTAAACCATCCCAGACAACCTGTTTAGTACCAGCAGTTAATTCATCATCAACCAATACCCTGACCGATTGACCAAGTAGATTAAATACTTCGACTTTTGCTTGTGAGGCAGTCTTTAGTGCAAATTTAATAGTTGTAATCGGATTAAACGGATTAGGATAGTTCTGTTCCAAAACATATTTCCGGGGAAGTTTGTCATTATCGGTAATATCTTCTACGTCAAGAAGCAGTGATGATCTGTTCAGCAATACCGCGACCATATCTGTACCTTGGCCGGCAACAGCCAGGTCGATGTATCCATCACCATCAAGGTCGGCCGGACAAAGACCTCTTGGCCGTCCGCCAATACTATAAGTTGTATCATAAGTAAATACGCCACTGCCGCTACCGGTGAAAAATTTAATATTTTCATCGGCCCAGCTTGAGATAACCATGTCCAGTTCTGTGTCGGCGTCAAAGTCTCCAAAAGCAACAGCCTGAGGAAACTCACCGCCTACAAAGTAACTATTGGCAAAAACAAACGTTCCCGTACCATTATTGATCCAGGTCTTTACTGTGTCGGTGGTGGCGTGGGCCTCAGCCAAATCAAATACACCATCGCCGTTCAAATCGGCAGTTCCCAAATATACATTACCGGCTGTTCCGCCAATTTGTACTATTGGCGTAAAACCACCGGCCTGATCATTTTCGAGATACCAGATAATACCATTAGAACATGACACCGCCAGATCAATAAATACGTCGGCGTTAAACTTGGCGGCAACGATTGATATTGAACCGCTCATAAGATCAAAGCGGGTAGTAGTGTACGTACTGTCGCCATCGTTGAGACTGACACTTACCGAATCAAGAATCGAATGTGTAGAAGCGATATCTGGTCGGAGATCGCCATTAAAATCAGCCACAACAAAATCACCAATTTGAAAACCGATAGTGGTGACAATAGCCGCTCCGAATGTTCCATCACCAATTCCGTAAAATATATCAAAACCATTATTGCCTGCGGTAATAAGGTCAAGGTTTCCGTCATCATTCATATCGGCAACTTGTACGTCAAATGGAAATTGAGTCCCGGTACAGGCATACTGAACTCGGGTCGCGTAAGTACCATCACCATTGCCAATAAGAACTGATAAGGTGTGGGCCGCATAATTAACGGATACCAGATCCAGTGTGTCATCGCCATTGAGATCAGCCGCCACGACATCATAAGGGTATGAGCCAGACTGGTAACCGATGTATGTATCAAACAATTGTTCAGCATGAGAAACCGCGCTGAAAAGTAATATCAGTATTGCCGTGAAAATAAACAGTGATTTAAATACGCGCATAAATTCCCCAATCTTTTAATCAAAATATTTTGTTTATGATTCTAAAATCAGTTTATTTGAGAAGAATCATTTTTTTGGTATCAACAAAATCATTGGCAGTAATCCTGTAAAAGTATATTCCGGATGAAACCGAACGCCCTGCATTGTTCAAACCATCCCAAACAACTTCTTTGGTTCCTGCCGATAATTTCTCATCTACCAATATCCTTATCGATTGACCAAGAAGATTAAATATTTCAACTCTGATCACTGATGAAACTGGTAGAGAGAATCTGATTTTTGTTATAGGGTTGAATGGGTTTGGATAATTCTGATAAAGAGCATATTGATCGGGGAGAAGGTCATCGCCTGAAACATCTTCCACATCCAGTAGTAGAGATGTCCTGTTTATCATTGCATAGAGATTGTCTCCCTGGGAACAAGACAGAGCCAGATCCATATAACTGTCACCGTCAAGATCGCCGGCTACAATATCGTAAGGCCTTCCAACCGTTGAGAATGCTGTATCTAAAGCGAAGATTCCATTACCACTGCCCTTTAGGAACTTGAAATCAAAACCCCAATAGGTGGGAACAACAATATCTAACTCGCTGTCAGCGTCAAAATCACTCATCACAATTCCAACCGGCTCATCACCGGCATAATAATTGTATTGAACTACATATGAGCCATCACCATTATTAAAATATATAGTAACACTGTCGGTAGTCCGGTTGGCAACGGCTAAATCACAGACGCCATTACCATTGAGGTCAGCGGCGGCGAGATATGACGCTATCGAACCGGTATCAGAGTGAACCAGAGTTGGCGTAAAATCACCAGAACCATTGTTTTTGAGATTCCATAAAGTACCATCGGTACAGTAAACAGCCAGATCGGGATTCGAATCGATATCCAGCTTGGCCGATATGATTGTACTGCTGGCAACTGCGGTACGCTCATAAGTTGAAGTAAAGGTACTATCTCCATCATTTAAGTGTATCCCAACCGAATCTTTGCCAGAATGAGTTGTGGCTACATCGGGAAAGGTGTCACCGTTGAAATCTGCGACAACAAGATATTCAACAGCGGGTATAATAGTATGTAAGTTTGTGCCAAAGAATCCGTCGCCAGTACCGCAGAAAACATAGATACCATTACTTCCTCCGGAGATAAGATCAAGGTTTCCATCTCCATCCATATCAGCAACCTGAACAGACTTGGCCTGACCACCTCCGTTAATTGCATAATTTATACGTCCGGCATATGTCCCGTCTCCATTACCTATCAAAACCGACAGGTTATTGGAATTCCAGTTGACACAAACCAGATCAAGAGTTGAATCACCGTCAAAATCAGCCGCCATTATACCCTGTGGGGCATCCCCGGTGATATAGCTTACCGGCTCCTCAAAGAGTTCAACAGCCATAGTAGCCTGACCGATTCCGATAAAAAGCATTAATGTGATTGAAAATAAAACTTTAGAGATTTTCATACTCCCCCCGTTTAGTCATAATCTTAGATTTAATTAATTCTTCAAGATATCGGAATAAATGGGTAATTATTTAGTAATATGCCCTCTATCATGTCATAATATGGCATTAATATTTTCAAAATAAATTTGTATTTCTAACAATAAAAGTATTGATTGTTTACAATATTATACCAAATTCAGGAGTTCCCGAAGCCGCGTATTTAATTAAGACCGACGACTTGATTATATATCATGGCGGCGATTATAAGGGTTCAGTAAAAAATGATATGGAATATCTTACGCGGAAAATTGATCATATTGATATCGCGATGATAAACGATCATTGCGGTGACGAGGTAATGTCTATTATCGAGGATTTTCAAACAAAGATGATTTTTGCCGGACATTACGGCGGCCAGGAAGAAGATCTGGAATCGATTTCA